>DATDCY010000124.1 GCA_036524115.1 bacterium
CGGCCGTGGCGGCGCCCGCGCAGAGAGCGAGGGCGGTCGACAACCCTGCGACCACGGCGGCGCGTCGGCAAACGATCATCGTGCACCCCGGCTGTATTTCCGGGAGGGATTCTCGGCGTCCCGGCGCCACCTGTCAACAAGCTTGGCCGGCGGCTGAAGCGGGTACAATAGGCCATGCCGTCGGACACCCCGATCCTCAACGGCACCACGGTCTTCGAACGGCCAGTTCGGCCGGGACCCGGGGGGCGCCGATTGACGACGGCCGGCGCCACGGATGGCGGGACGGAAACGAGAGACGAAACGGAGCGACATGGAGCGGCGCGAAGAACCCGCGGCGGGGGAGGGAGGGTCCGGCGGGGACACCCGCTGGGATGACCCGGAAAGGCTCAAGACGATCCTGGACGCCGTCGGCGCCTGCATCTTCGTCAAGGACGCCGGGCGCCGGTATGTCTACGCCAATCGCGCCGCGCGCGAGCTGTTCGGCGCGCGGGCGCAGGGCATCACCGGCGCGTTCGACGACGAGATCTTCCCGCCGCCGGCGGCCGCCGCAATCCGGGACGGCGACCTCGCCGTCCTCGGACGCGGGGAGACGGTGTCCGGGGAGGAGACGCTCGCGGTGGGCGCCGGCGAACAGCCGCGTACGTGGTGGACGGTCAAATTCCCCCTGCGCGAGCCCGACGGGCAGATCAGCGGCCTGTGCGGTGTCTCGACGGAGATCACGCAGCTGCGCCGCGTCGAGCGGTCGCTGCAGCTCAGCGAGGAGCGATTCCGCAAGGTCTTCGAGACCAGCCCGGAGTCGATCGGCATCAACCGCCTTGGCGACGGGCTGTACGTCGCGGTGAACCCCGGCTTCACCCGGACCACCGGCTTCGCGGAGGCCGAGGTGCTCGGCACAACCCCGCTCGACCTGGGACTCTGGGTGGACCCCGGCGACCGCGAGCGCCTGCTGGCGGCGCTGCGGGCCAGCGGCGAGGTGCGGGACCTCGAGGCGCGCTTCCGCATGAAGGATCGCAGCGTGCGCGAGGGCCTGATGTCGGCCTCGCTCATCACGATCGACGGCGTCCCGCACGTGGTGAGCGTGACCCGCGACGTCACCGACCGCAAGCTCGCCGAGGCGCACCTGCGCGAGAGCGAGCTGCGCTACCGCGAGCTGGCGGAGTCCCTGCCGCTGACCGTCTTCGAATTCGACCGGCAGGGACGCTTCACGTACGTCAACCGCGCGGGCCTCGAAATCTTCGGCTACACCCGCGAGGACATCGAGCGCGGGCTGAACGTGCTCGAGGGGATCGTCGCCGAGGATCGGGAGCGCGCCGGCGCGGCCGTGGCCCGCCGGCTGGCCGGGAACCCGGACAGCCTCCAGGAGTACGGGGCGCTGCGCAAGGACGGGACCAGCTTCCCGATGACGATCGACTCCGCCGTCGTCTACCGGGACGGGCAGCCGGCGGGACTGCGCGGCGTGCTCAGCGACCTGACCTTGCGCAAGCAGGTGCAGGAGCACGCCCTGACGGCGGCCAAGCTGGCGTCGGTCGGGACGCTCGCCGGCGGGATTGCGCATGACTTCAACAATCTCCTGCAGGGCGTGAGCGGGTCGATCTCGCTCGCCCTCCACGCGCTGGATCGCCCCGAGGAGGCGCGGGCGCTGCTCGAACAGGCCGAGACCGCGCTGCACCGCTCCGTGAGCCTGACGAATCAGCTCCTGGCCTTCGCCAAGGGCGGCCAGCCGGTGAAGAAGGTGGTGGCGCCGGGGCCCCTGGTCGAGGCCGCGGCGAGGTTCGCGCTGAGCGGCTCGAGCATCGCCTGCGAGTTCTTCGTCGGGCCCGAGGTGCGCGCCGTGGAGGTTGACGAGGGGCAGATCGCACAGGCCGTTCACAACCTGGTCCTCAACGCCCTCCAGGCCATGCCCGAGGGAGGGCGCATCACGATCGCCGTGCGCAACGCGCCCGCGGCGGAGCTCCTCGCCGCCGGCATCCCGGGCGCGGCCGACTTCGTGGAGATTTCGGTCCGCGACGAGGGCCGCGGGATACCGCCGGAGCACCTCGGGAGGATCTTCGACCCCTACTTCAGCACGAAGGAGGCCGGCAGCGGCCTCGGTCTGGCGTCCACCCACGCGATCGTGGTGGGCCACGGCGGCGAGATCCGCGTTTCGTCGAAGGTCGGACGAGGCTCGGTCTTCTCCGTCTACCTGCCTGCCTCGGCGAGTGTGCCCGAGGCGCGCGTGCCCGAGCCGCGCGCCGCCGCGGGCGCCGGCAGGCGGGTCCTGCTCATGGACGACGATCCGCTGCTCCAGCGGGTCGCCGCCTCGATGCTCCGGCGCCTGGGACACGAGGTCGAGATCGCCCCGGACGGCGGCGAGGCCGTCGCGCTCTTCCAGCAGGCGCGCGCCGCTGGAGCGCCGTTCGATCTGGTGATCCTGGACCTGACGGTCCGCGGCGGCATGGGCGGGAAGGAGGCGTTGCGCCGGCTGCAGGAGATCGAGCCCTCCGTGCGGGCGATCGTGTCCAGCGGCTACTCGGAGGACGCGGCGATCGCCTCGTATCAGGAGCACGGGTTCCGGGCAGCGCTGCGCAAGCCATACCGGGTCGCGGACCTCGAGGGTGCGCTCGAGCGGGCGCTCGGCTGAGGGTGATCGGGGTCCGCGCCCAAGGCCGGAAGGTCGCCGTCCGCGTGATCAGTCAGTTCGGCGACGAGTGCAGGAAGGCCCTGGATCTCTCGCCTTGACATCTTGATGTGCGAGCGCTACATTTTGATGTATGAAGCGCACAACCCTGGCTCTGGACGATGATCTATTGCAGAAGCTGCGCCTGCGCGCCGCCCGGGAGGGGCGCTCGATGCAGGCGGTCGCCAACGACCTGATCCGCCATTCCATTGAGATCGGGAACCGTCCCCGCGATCCGTACCGTCTCGATCTCAAGGGGTGGGAGGCGCAGACGCGTCCTGGCGTCGATCTCCTGGACCGGGACGCCCTCTTTGACCTCATGGACGGGCGCTGAAACGCGTGGTCGCGGTCGACACCAACGTCCTGGTCTTCGCGGAGATAGCGGGCAGCCCGAAGCATGCCCGGGCGCGTGAAGTCCTGACCTCGCTGGCGGAGGGTGTGACACCCTGGGCCCTCCCCTGGCCCTGCGTCTACGAGTTCCTGCGCGTCGTCACCCACCCGCGGGTGTTCTCGCCGCCGGTGCCGCTCGCGCGCGCCCTCGAAGATGTCGGGCACATCCTGGCATCGCCCTCGCTCGTGCTGCTGCGGGAGACAGAACGCCACCCCGAGATCATGCGGCAGGTGATCGCAGAGTCCGGCGCCGCGGGCAACCTGCTCCACGACGCGCACATCGCCGCGCTCTGCCGGGAGCACGGCGTCGGTGAGATCATCACCGGGGACCGTGACTTCAGCCGTTTCAGCGGGCTGAGCGTCACCGACCCCTTCTAGGCCGGAACGACCCGCCGCATGGCGATGGCCGAAGACGCTGCTGCGGCCCGGGCGCTGCTCGACATCCGCAACCTCACGCACCGCTTCGGCGGGCTGATCGCCGTCAACGAGTTCTCGCTCGCGGTCGCGCCCGGCGAGCTGGTCGGCGTGATCGGGCCGAACGGCGCGGGCAAGACCACGGTCTTCAACCTGATCTCCGGCGTCTACCGCGCCAGCTCGGGAAGCATCCGCTTCGACGGGCAGGAGCTGGTCGGCCGGGCGACCCACGAGATCTCGCGCCTCGGCATCGCGCGCACCTTCCAGAACATCCGGCTCTTCCGCGACGCGACGGTGCTCGACAACGTGCGGACCGCGCTCGACGCCACGGCGCGCTACGGCACCGCGGGGGCGCTGCTGCACGGCGGCGGGATGCGCCGGGAGGAGGAGCGCATCATCGCCGAGGCGCGCGAGCTGCTGGCGCTGCTCAAGCTCGAGCGCCTCGCCGGGGAGACCGCGGCGAGCCTGCCGTACGGTCTTCAGCGGCGGCTGGAGATCGCGCGGGCGCTGGCGCTGCGGCCGCGGCTGCTGCTGCTCGATGAGCCTGCGGCGGGGATGAACCCGAGCGAGATCGGCGGGCTGATGGAGCTGATCGCCTGGGTGCGCGAGCGCTTCTCGCTGACGATCCTGCTCATCGAGCACCAGATGCGGCTCGTGATGGGCATCTGCGAGCGCCTGACGGTGCTGGATTTCGGCGCCACGATCGCCGCCGGGACGCCCGCCCAGGTGCGCGCCCACCCGCGGGTGCTCGAGGCGTACCTCGGTGAGGAGGGCGCTTCCGGCGCGAGCGGCGTTGGCACCGGGGGAGGGCCGCCGTGAGCGCCGCTGACGTCCTGCTGTCGGTGCGCGGCCTGTCCGTCGCCTACGGCGGGATCAGCGCGGTGCGCGAGGTCTCGTTCGACGTGCGGCGCGGCGAGATCGTCACGCTCATCGGCGGCAACGGCGCCGGCAAGAGCTCGATCCTGCGGGCGATCTCGGGCGTGGTGCCGCGCGCCGGCGCGGTCGTCTACGACGGGACGGACCTCGCGCGCGTGCCGGCGCACCGCATCGTGGCGCTCGGGATCGCGCAGGTGCCGGAGGGGCGGGGGATCTTCGGCAACCTCTCCGTCGCGGAGAACCTGCGCCTCGCCACCTGGCAGCGGCGGTTCGGGAAGCAGCGCGACGGGCGGGGCATCGCCGCGGACCTCGAGCGCGTCTTCGCGATCTTCCCGCGCCTGCGCGAGCGCCTGCGCCAGATGGGCGGCACGCTCTCCGGCGGCGAGCAGCAGATGCTCGCGGTGGGGCGCGCGCTGATGTCGCGGCCCCGCCTGCTGCTGCTGGATGAGCCCTCGATGGGCCTCTCGCCGGTGCTCGTGCGCGAGATCTTCCGGGTGCTCGGCGAGATCAATGCGGCGGGCACGACGGTCCTGCTCGTCGAGCAGAACGCGAACCTCGCGCTGCACGCGGCGCACCGCGCGCACGTGCTCGAGACCGGCGCGATCGTCCGCAGCGGCACCGGCGTCGAGCTGTTGCACGACCCGGCGGTGCGGGCGGCATATCTGGGCGGATGACGGGGGGAGACAACCGGCGCACGGCGGCCCGATTGCTCCGCCTGGCGGCCGGGCCCGCCCTGATCGCGCTGCTCGTGCTGGCCGCGTTCCTCCCGGTCCTGGGCAACGGCTTCGTCTCCTACGACGACGAGGCGGGGATCGTCCGGCACCCGATCGTTTCCCGCGGTCTCTCGCCGCACGCCGTGGCCTGGGCCGCGCGTGCCACGGAGCAGGGGAACTGGATGCCGCTGACCCGCCTCTCGCACCTGGCGGACGTTTCGCTCTTCGGCATGCACCCGGGCGCGCACCATGGCGTGAGCCTGTTGATCCACGTGGCCACGGCCATCCTGCTCTGGGCCTTCCTGCGCCGGGCGACCGGCGCGCCCGGGGCGTCCCTGGCGGTCGCCCTGCTCTTCGCGCTCCACCCGCTGCGGGTCGAGTCGGTGGCCTGGGCGTCCGAGCGCAAGGACGTCCTCGCCGGCCTGTGCTGGATGCTGACGCTGCTGGCATGGACGGGTTACCTGCGCCGGCCGTCGGGCGCGCGCTACCTCGCGGTCGTCGCGGCCCACGCGCTGGGATTGATGTCCAAGGCGTCCGTGGTCACGCTGCCGGTCGTGCTCTTCCTGCTGGACTTCTGGCCGTTCGGCCGGCTGCGACCCCGGGTGCCGACGCCGGGCGCGCGGCCGCTCTCGTCCGCGGGCGCCATCTGGGGGACGGCGCGGCCGTGCGTGCTGGAAAAAGCGCCGCTGCTGGCCATGTCGGCCGCCGCCGCCATCGTCACCTACGTCGCGCAGCGCATGGGGGGGGCGGTGGACGTGGAAGGGATCGCCACGCCTGCCATCCGCGCCGCGTCCGCCGTATCCGCTGTCTGGGGCTATCTGGAGCGGCTGCTCTGGCCCGGGGATCTCTCGGTGCTCACCATGCACGTGGCTGGACACCGACCGCTGGCCGGCGCGATCTGGAGAGGCGCGGTGTTTGCCGCGGCCACCGCGGGAGCCGCGATGGCCTGGCGGAGATGGCCGTACCTGACCGTCGGCTGGCTCTGGTACCCGGTGGCGCTGCTCCCGATGAGCGGTCTGATCCAGGTCGGCGTGCAGGGCATGGCCGACCGCTACACCTACCTCCCGCTCATCGGGCCGGCGCTGGCGCTGGTCTGGAGCCTGCGACCGGCGGCCGCACGCCGTCCCGCGGCCGCCATCGCGGCCGCGGCCGCCGTGTCGCTGCTGCTGGCTGCCGCGACCTGGCGGCAGTGTCTCTATTGGCGGGACTCGGTGGCGCTGTTCGGGCGGGCAGTGGCGCTGAGCCCGGGCAACCTGCTGGCCCGGGCCAACCTGGGCCACGCGCTCACCGCGGCCGGCCGCCTCGCGGAGGCCGATGACCAGTACCGCGCCGTGCTGGAGACCTTTCCCGGCTACCCGCGGCTGCGCTACCTGCTGGCCGAGAACGCGCTGCGCCTCGGCGACCCGCGGACGGCGCTCGGCTGGCTCGACGAGGAGGCGCGCCTTCGTCCCGAGGACCCCGCAGCGCTGGGGGCGATCGCGGATCTGCTGGTGGAGCAGGGCAGGGAGGACGAGGCCGCGGCCATCCTGCGGGAACTGGTCTCGCGCTTCCCGGGCAGCGCCCCGGGCTGGAGCAACCTGGGAGCGCTGCTCGGCCGCGCGGGCCGGTTGGAGGAAGCCGCGGCCGCCTTCACGGAAGCCGCGCGGCTCGATCCGGGGCTCGCCGAGGCCCGCGAGGGTCTCCGCGAGGTCCAGCGGCTGCGCGCCGGCCCCGCGGGTGACGCCGGCAGTTTCTTGACTTCTCCCGGGAAGCAGGCACAATCCCCCCCTTCCCGGGGACGGGCAACGAAACAGACGAGGTGACACGATGGCGGTCGAAGCGAACAAGGTGATCTTCTCGATGGTCCGGGTCAGCCGGTTCCGCGACAAGCGGCCGGTGATCAAGGACATCTCGCTCGGCTTTTACTACGGCGCGAAGATCGGCGTGCTCGGCCTCAACGGGTCGGGCAAGAGCACGCTGCTGAAGATCATCGCCGGCGTGGACAAGGAGTACAACGGCGAGGTCGTGTCGACGCCCGGCATCACCTTCGGTCTGCTCGAGCAGGAGCCGCACCTCAAGCCCGGCACGACCGTGCGCCAGTGTGTCGAGGAAGGCGTGGCCGACACCGTCGCGCTGCTGCACGAGTTCAACGAGATCTCGGCGAAGTTCGCCGAGCCGATGGACGACGATGCGATGAACGCGCTCATCGAGCGCCAGGGCGTCGTCCAGGAGAAGATCGACGCCCGCAACGCCTGGGACCTGGACTCGCAGCTCGAGATGGCGATGGACGCGCTGCGCTGCCCCGAAGGCAGCACCCCCGTGGACACGCTCTCGGGCGGCGAGCGCCGCCGCGTCGCGCTCTGCCGGCTGCTGCTGCAGAAGCCGGACGTGCTGCTGCTCGACGAGCCGACCAACCACCTCGACGCCGAGACCGTCGCCTGGCTCGAGCACCACCTCCAGGCCTACGAGGGCACCGTCATCGCCGTCACGCACGACCGCTACTTTCTCGACAACGTCGCCGGCTGGATCCTCGAGCTGGACCGCGGCGAGGGGATCCCCTGGAAGGGCAACTACTCCTCGTGGCTCGAGCAGAAGGAGCAGCGCCTCGAGAAGGAGGCCAGGGCCGAGACCCAGCGCATGAAGACGCTCCAGCACGAGCTGGAGTGGATCCGCATGAGCCCGAAGGGGCGCCACGCCAAGGGCAAGGCGCGCATCACGGCGTACGAGCAGCTCCTCGGCCAGGAGGCGGAGAAGCGCGTCGACGAGCTGGAGATCTACATCCCCCCCGGCCCGCGGCTCGGCGACCTCGTCATCGAGGCGCAGGGGGTGCGCAAGGCCTTCGGCGAGAACCTGCTCATCGACAACCTGAGCTTCTCGCTGCCGCGCGGCGGCATCGTCGGCGTGATCGGCCCCAACGGCGCCGGCAAGACGACGCTCTTCCGCATGATCACCGGGCAGGAGCAGCCGGACGCGGGGACGATCCGCCTCGGGGACACCGTCAAGCTGGCGTACGTGGACCAGTCGCGCGACATCCTCGACCCCTCGCGCACGCTCTGGGAGGTCATCGCCGACGGCCAGGACACGATCCAGCTCGGCAAGCGCAGCGTGAACGCCCGCGCCTACGCGGCGCGCTTCAACTTCTCCGGCGCCGACCAGCAGAAGCGCGTCAACGAGCTCTCGGGGGGCGAGCGCAACCGGGTGCACCTGGCGCGCATCCTCAAGGCCGGTGCGAACGTGCTGCTGCTCGACGAGCCGACCAACGACCTGGACGTCAACACGCTGCGCGCGCTGGAAGAGGCGCTCGAGAGCTTCGCCGGCTGCGCGGTGGTCATCAGCCACGACCGCTGGTTCCTCGACCGCATCGCGACGCACATGCTCGCCTTCGAAGGCGACAGCCAGGTGGTGTACTTCGACGGCAACTACTCGGAGTACGAGGCGGACCGCAAGAAGCGCCTCGGCGCCGCCGCCGAGACCCCGCACCGCATCAAGTACCGCAAGCTGACGCGCTGACCGCGGCGTGGCCGCGGCGCCGCGTGAGGAGGGAGGACGATGGACCCGTCGGCGGAGATCCTGCTGTTCGCCCTGGAGAAGTGCCCGCTCGGCGTCCTGGTGTTCCGCGCGGACCTGCGCGTTGCCTACTGCAACGCCCGGGCGGCCAGGTTCCTCGAGCACCACGCGCTGCCGGCCGAAGTCCAGGTGATCTGCCGGAACATGTTCCGGGCGCTCGCCGACGGCTCGTTCGCGGAGCGGTTCCCCGGCCAGGTCTGCCTCTCGCGGGAGATCGGCCAGGCGGCGCGCCGCTGGATGTTCCGGTTCACCCACCGTCCGGGGCCGCCGCCGCTGGTCTGCGTCTACCTGTTCGAGATCACGGCGTCGAGCCAGATCGACCTCAACGTCGCGCGGCAGGATTACCGGCTGACCCGGCGCGAAGCCGACCTCGTCCAGCACGTCCTCGACGGCGAGAAGAACCAGGACATCGCCGCCGAGCTGGGGATCAGCGAGCAGACCGTGAAGGACCACCTGAGCAGCGTCTACGAGAAGGTCGGCGTGAAGAACCGTGTCGCGCTCGTGCGCCTGCTCATGACCTCCTGCCATCGCTAGGCGGGATATCCGACCAAAGTAGGATGGAATAATTCTCCAGAACCGCTATCATCTCCTTCAGGGTACGGCGCGGCGCCCGCGCGGGGCGGACGGCGCGACCAGGCCGAAGGCAGTCGAAGGGGAGACGATGAGCGCGAAGAAGAACTGCTGGGAAGTGCATCAGTGCGGGCGGGAAATCGGCGGCGTCCACGTTCGTCATCTGGGCATCTGCCCGGCGGCGACCAACCGCAACCTGGACGGGGTGCACGGGGGCAAGAACGCGGGCCGGTCGTGCTGGGTCGTGGCCGGGACGCTCTGCGGCGGCGCGGTCCAGGCGGCCTTCGCCAACAAGTTCAAGAACTGCCAGGAGTGCGACTTCTACAAGAGCGTGCAGCGGGAGGAGTCCGGCAGGTTCCAGATGTCGATCGTGCTCCTGAACAGGCTGCGGGAGGTCCAGGTCTAGCGCGGGCTGTGCCCGCATGCGGTGGGGCCCGGCGCGGGGAGTCCTAGCGCGCGCCGGCGAGGACCGTGATCTCCACCCGGCGGCTGCGCGGGCCGTCGAACTCGCAGAACCAGACCGCCTGCCACGTGCCGAGCCGCAGGTCGCCGCCGCGCACGGCGATCGTGCGCTCGCAGCCCACGAGCGAGGACTTGAGGTGGGCGTCGCTGTTGCCCTCGCCGTGGCGGAAGGGCCAGCGCTCGTCGACCACGCGGCCGAGCCCCATCAGCAGGTCCGCGGGGACGTCGGGGTCCGCGTTCTCGTTCACGGTGATCCCGGCGGTGGTGTGCGGGCACCAGACGAGGCAGAGCCCGTCGCGCACCCCGGAGGCGCGCACCGCCCGCCGCACCTCCGCCGTGATGTCCACGAGCTGGCAGCGCGCGCTCGTCTTCACGGCGATGTCCATCGCACCCCTCCTCCGTCCGCGCGGCGGTCGGCCTTGCGGCCGCCGTTCTGGCCCCGCGCGGGCGCCATGGTAGCAGGAAGCCGCCCGGACGCGGTATGATCCCCCCGTCACCCTCGGAGGATCGCCACGTGACGGACACCGGTGCGGACGACCGCCTCGCCGACAAGGCGGAAGCCGCCTCCGCCGGCCTTGTCGTCCAGTCCCTGGCCAAGGCCGACCGGGGCTTCACGATGTACCTGCCGAACAACCCGCTGCACGAGAGGTTCTTCGAGGAGTTCCGCCGTCGCGTGGACGAGCACCTCGGGAAGTACGGCGCGCTCGAGCTGGAGCTGACCCACCAGAGCCTGCTCTGCAACGGCGCGACGATCTACACGAGCCCGGAGCTGCGCGAGAACATCGCCTTCCGGATGTACGCCGACGGCATCCGCTCGCTGACCATCGAGGAGGGCGTCGAGCCGCGCGAGCTGCGGGCGCTCATCGAGGTCGTGGGGCGGTCGTCGCAGGAGGCGGACGAGGACGACATCGCCACGCGCCTCTGGTCCGCGGAGCTGCCCCACATCGCCTACACGCTTGCGGAGCTGCCGCCGGCGAGCGCCGAGGGGATCAAGGCGGTGGCCGCGCCGCCCCCCGCCGCCCAGGCAGGCGCGATCCGCCGCTACGCCGCCACGCTCGCCGCCGCGCCGCCGCCTCCCGCCGCGCCGTTGCCCCCGGCCCAGCAGATCTTCTCCCTCGGCGAGGAGGAACTGGCCGCGCTGCGGGCGCTCGTCGCGGCGGAGGAGGAGCGCACGCCGCTGGAGGACATGGGTCGCATCCTCCAGGCCATCCTGGTGGCGGAGCAGGACCCGGCGGTTCTCGGGGAGTTCCTCGACATCGTGGCGCACCTCTGCGGCGACCTGCTGCTCACCGCCCGCACCGCCGAGACCACCGCCCTGCTCCGCGTGCTCGTCGCGGCGGCGGCCGCCCCCGGCGTGCCGGCAGAGCGGGCGGCGCGGATCGAGGAGACCCGCGGGCGGGTGATCACGCCCGCCGTGACCGAGGGCTTCACGCGGCTGCTCTCCCGCGACGGCGGGGTGGACCTCGGGCAGCTGCGCGCGCTCGTCGTGGCGCTCGGCCGCCACGGGATCGAGCCATTCTGCCGCATGCTCGGCGACGCCCCCGGGAAGGAGGCGCGCAAGGTGCTCATCGAGGGCCTGGCCGAGACGGGCCGCGGTCTCCCCGAGCTGTTCCTGCCCTTCCTCGCGGATCCCCGCTGGTACCTCGTGCGCAACATGGTCTACATCCTGCGCCGCATCGGCGGGCCGGAGACGGCCCAGGCCATACGCCGCTGTGTCGGCCACCGCGACGCGCGGGTCCGCAAGGAGGTGCTGCTGTACTTCGAGGAGACCGCGGATGCGGCGGCCGAGTCCGTGATCCTCGCGTTCCTCGGCGACGAGGCGCCGTCGCTGCGCATTGCGGCCGCGCGTGGCCTGGCGCGCCGCGGCTCGCGCGCCGCCGCCGAGCGCCTGCTCGCGCTCGTCGGCACCCCGGCCTTCGGCGAGCGGGCGCTGGAGGAGCGCGAGGTCGTGTGGGAGGCGCTCGCGGCGCTCGCCCCCGCCCAGACACTGCCGCGGCTGCGGGAGATGCTGCTCAAGCGCCGCCTCTTCGGGCAGGCGAAGGAACTCGATGACACGGCCTGCGCCTGCGCCGGCCTGCGCCGCCTCGGCACGCCGGAGGCGATCGCGATCCTGCGCGAGGCGGCAGAAGCCAAGCGCGGCGAGGTCCGGGAGATCGTCGTCAAGGCGCTGCGTGCGCCGGCGCGGGGCGCGGGGGACACGGCCGCCCGGCGCACGGGCGGACCGCCGGAGGCCGGCCGTGGCTGAGCGCGTCGACGAGCAGCTCCTGCGTCTGGGCAAGCGGTTCGTCCGCGCGTTCTTCGTGCTCTACAAGACCGCCGGCCACTACGCCCCGGGACACCCGGCCCTCGCGCAGCCGCTGGCCGAGCTGGCCGCGCTCGTCGACGAGTTCGAGCGCCGGCGCGAGGAGGGGCTGCTCGCCTACCACGACGACACGTTGTACGTCGGCGAGCAGCGGCTCAAGCCCGACGCCGCCGGCTTTGACGCGTTCCTCGCCACGATGCGCGCGCTCAAGCGCTGCGGCATCGGCTCCGTCGCGTTCACGTCGAAGGCCGGTCCGGCGGAGATCGCGGCGTGGTTCGGCCTGCTGCGCGAGATCGAGGCGGCCCCCCCGGCGGACCCCTGCGGCGCGCTGCTCGCCCGCACGGTGGCTGCCGGCCTCGTGGGCATCGAGGTCGAACGCATGCCCGACCACGCGCCGGCCGCCTCGAAGGTGGAGACCGACGCCAAGGAGCGCGCGAAGGGGCTCTATGCGCAGACGATCGAGGTCGTCTCGGAGGTCATGGAGAACGTCAAGGTCGGCAAGGCCCTGCGGCTCAAGCGCGCCAAACGGGTCGTGCAGACGATGATCGACCAGCTGCTGTCGGCGGAGGCGAACCTGCTCGGCCTGACGAACCTGCGCTGCCACGACGAGTACACCTACAACCACTCGGTGAACGTCGGCATCCTCTCGATCGCGATCGGCCAGCGCGTCGGCCTCGGCAAGAACCGCCTCGTCGAGCTGGGGATGGCCGCCGTCTTCCACGACATCGGCAAGTCGTGCATCCCGCTCGCCATCCTCAACAAGCCGGGGGCCTTCGACGAGCAGGAGTGGGCTCTCGTGCGGCGCCACCCGGTCTACGGCGTCCGGGAGCTGCTGCGGCTCAAGGGGGCGGACGCGCTGACCGCGCGGATCATGCAGGGCGCGTTCGAGCACCACCTGAACCTCGATGGCTCGGGGTACCCGCGCCTGCCCCAGCCGCAGGGGGTGAGCCTCAGCGGGCGCATCGTCGCCATCGCGGACTGCTACGACGCGCTGACCTCCTCGCGCGTCTACCGGCGCGTCGCGGTGCCGCCGGAGGAGACGCTGCGCTACATCGTCAAGAACAGCGGGACGCTCTTCGACCCCGTGCTCGGGAAGCTCTTCGCCAACACGCTCGGCCTCTACCCGGCCGGGACGCTCTGCCAGCTCGCGAGCGGCGAGCTGGCCGTGGTCGCGCGCAGCAACCCCGACCCGGATCTCTGGGAGTCCCCCGCGGTGCTGGTCATCGCGACGCCGGACGGGACGCCGCTGGACGGCGAGCCCGTCGACCTCGCCGGGGCCGGCGCCGCCCGGCGCATCGTGCGCACGCTGGATGCGCGCGCGCACGGGATCGACGTCGCCCGCTACTTCGTCTGACCCTCACCCTCAGGCGCGGCGTCCCTGCCGGCCTGGTGACTCGTTCCGCACGTCATGTCCTTGAAATCCCCCCCTTCCCCCCTTTGCCAAAGGGGAGAGAGGGAACGTGACGATCTCCAGAACGAGTCGAGGGAGCTCAAAAGGGTCCAGGTGCAAGGAGGGCACGGTCCTCTGCTGCGCCGGCGTCGCGGGAGCGTCCGGGTGCGCCATGGCAAGGAAGCGAGGATGGGCGTGCCAAGGGACGGACAAGAACGGGTCGAGGAAGCTCAAAAGGGTCCAGATGCAAGGAGGGAGACGAAGCGAATGCTGAGGCGGGCTGGTGCCCGCCGCAGGCAGGCGCAAGGAGCCCGACGCCGCAGATGGGCCCTTTTCAGCTTCCGAGCAGACGGGCTAACCGTTCGCGGATGGCGGCGAGGCGGTAGGGCTTCGTGATGAAGTCGTCGCACCCCGCCTGGCGCGCCATCTGCTCGGAGTACTGGACCGTGCGGGCCGTCACCGCGGCGATCCTCGTGAAGCGCAGCCCGGGCGTCGTCTTGATCTTCCGGGCGGCGTCGTAGCCGTTCATCTTCGGCAGGTCGATGTCCATGACGATCAGGTCCGGCGCCTCGCGCACCGCGAGGTCCACGGCCTCCTGCCCGTCCTTCGCGTAGATCAGATCGTGGCCGCGTCCCTCGAGTGCCAGGGTCAGGATCCTGCGGCTGGTCTCCTCGTCGTCGACGATCAGGATCTTCTTGGCCATGCCCCCTCCCGCGGTGGTTGCGCTCCCCGGGCGGTCATCTTAGCACGCCGCCGCCGAGCACCTCGCGCAGCCGCCGGGCGATCTCCTCGGTCCCGAGGTCCCGCGGGAGCAGCAGGTCCCCGGGCGCGGCCAGGCCGCTCTGCATCAGCTGCGACGCCGGGTGGCTGGAGAGGAACACCACCCGCAACCCCGGCACCCGTGCCCGGGCGGCTGCGGCCACCTGGCGCACGCCCACGCTGCGCAGCGCACCATCGCACAGCAGCAGGTCGGGGCGGAAGCCGTCCGCCTCGAGCAGCAGCAGCGCCTCCTCCCCGCCGGCGGCGAACCGGACCCGGTAGCCGAGATCGGCGAGGCGGCCGCCGATGGCCCGCCGCGCCGTCGCGTCGTCCCCGACGAGCAGGATGGCCTCGGTGCCGCCCGGCACGGGCGACGCGTCGGCGGGCTGCGCCCCAGGGGCCGCCGGGAGGTAGACGAAGAAGGTCGATCCCGCCCCTGGCGCGCTCTCGACGCGCAGCGCGCCGCCATGCTGGGAGACAATCCCGTACGCGGTGGCCAGGCCGAGCCCCGTTCCCTGGCCGGGCTCCTTCGTCGTGAAGAAGGGGTCGAAGATCCGGGGCACGAGGTCGGGTTCCATGCCGACGCCCGTGTCGCGCACGCTGATCACCGCGTAGCGCCCGGGAGGCACGCCCGGATGCGCCGGCGCGTCCGCCTCCACGACCGCCGCGCCGGTCACGAACGAGAGGGTGCCGCCCCCGGGCATCGCGTCGCGGGCGTTGATCGCGAGGTTCAGGAGCACCTGACCGATCTGCGCCGAGTCCGCGACGACGGGCGGGGGCTCCTCGTCCGTGCGGCACCCGATCGCGATCGTCTTCGGCAGCACGTGCGCCAGCATCCCCCGGATCTCGGCGACCAGACGCGACGGCTCGACGGGGCGCATGCGCAGCTCCTGCCTGCGCCCGAACGCGAGGATCTGGTGCACGAGGTCCGAGCCGCGCTCGGCCGCGCCGATGACGTCATCGAGCTGCCGCCGCGCCGGATGTCCCTCCGCGAGCTGCTCGCTGGCGGCGTCGGTCAACCCGATCACGGCGAGCAGGATGTTGTTGAAGTCGTGGGCGATCCCGGAGGCGAGGGTCCCGATCGACTGCATCTTCTGCGCCTGCAGCAGCAGCGCCTGCAGCCGGTGGCGCTCCTGCTCGGCCTGGGAGAGGGAGGTCACGTCCTCGACGAAGACGAGCGCCTTGCGCCGGCCTTCCTCCTCGATCGGGATGCCGGTGAACCGGCCGACCACCAGCCGCCCGTCGCGGCTGCGGTAGCCGGCGGGGCCCACCGCGAAGGGCACGCCCTCGATCGCGCCCTGGACCTCCGTGGCGATGCCGGGCTCGAGGAACCCGGGGAACCCGTGGAGGTAGGCGCCGACGAACTCGTCCCGGGCGTACCCCGAGATCGCGACCATCGCGGGGTTGGCGAACTCCACGCGCAGGTCGTCGTCGACGATGAAGACCCCGAACGGGGCGCGCCCGAGGATGCGCTGCAGGCGGGCGGCCGCGTGGTTGAGCTCGTCCATCGCGAGCTTGCGCTCGGAGACGTCGTGGACCACGTGGGTGATGCCCCCGCCGCGGCGCGGCAGCGCCGTGATCTCGAGGTAGCGGCCGAGGTGCGGCTCGTCGAGGTCGACGGTCGTCGGCTGGCGCGTGCGCAGGGTCTCGCGGCCCGGGCAGCCGCCGATCGGCTCGGCGAGCCCGTGGAAGAGCTCGAAGCAGGGGCGCGGAGCGAGCGGGCGCTCGCCGAGGCCGAGCAGCCGGCGCGCCGCCGCGTTCGAGCGCACGACGCGGAAGTCCGCGTCGTGGATCGTGATCCCCTCGCGGATGCTGTCGAAGGTCTCCTGCCAGTCGTCGCGCGACTCGCGCAGCGCCCGCTCCATGACCTTGACGTCCGTGATGTCGCGCAGCGTCAGCACCGTGCCCCCCGCCTGCTCCAGGTCCGGGTGCACGGGCTCCGCCGTGGCGAGGAACCAGCGGTCCGTGAGGGCGTGGGCGATCTCCGCCGACACGCGCAGGCCCGTGCGCTGCTGCGCCTCCAGGGGCGCGAGCGCACCGGCGAGGCGGGCGCCCTGCAGCAGCTTGGCAATGCCGGTGCCCGGGACCTGGCGGTGCTCGAGGCGGGCGAGGCTGGCGGCGGCGCGGTTCGCGCGCACGACGAGGCCCTCGCCGTCGAGCATCAGGATCGCGTCGCCGACGGAGTCGAACGTGGCCCGCCACTGGGCCGCGGCGCGCACGAGCTCGTCGGTGCGCTCGGCCACCTGGTTCTCGAGGTGGCGCTCCTTGGCCGCGATGTCGTAGGCGAGGCCGAACTCGCGCACGAGCGAGATGCGGTGCAGGTGCCGCATGGCGACCATCACGGCGAGGATCGCGACGAGCAGGTAGTTCTGTGTGAAGAACTGCCTCGGGCCGGTCGGCCCGCCCCAGAGCAGCAGCGGCACCAGGAAGACGACGTAGATCACCCCGGCCACCAGCATCTGGAAGCGCGTGCTGGCCGGGATGAAGCCGAGGGCGACGATCGCTATCAGGATCATCCCGGAGAGGTAGGGCGAGTGGTGCCCGCCGTGGAGGAGGATCATGACCTCGATCGTGACCGCGGAGAGCGCGACGGCCGAGAGCAGGGAGACGCGCAGCACGGCCGGCGCCGTCGTCCGCGCCGCCACCTGCCGGAGCAGCAGCAGGCCGGCGGCGGCCGCGAGACGGTAGGCGAAGAAGCGGGGCGCCAGCTCCGGGGCGCTGATGAAGTCCAGCGGGGCGACGAGCAGGAAGAGCAGCGCGCCGGAGAAGGCGGCGCGGATGGTCCACTCGCGGAAGACGCGCTCGAGCTCGGCCTGGACGTAGGCCTCGCGGGCGGCCGCGGCCGCCGTCGAGGTCTCGCCGGGCTCCATGGCGCGCATGGTACCATGCGCCGACACGCTCGGAGCGGGCAACCGGGGAGGGGAAGCGATGGGCACGAGGGTCGTGCGGCAGTTCGCGCTGGCGGCAGCGGTCGCGGCGGCGGCAGCGATGTTCGCATCGGACACCCTGGCCGCGGTCGTGAAGGGCGTCACCTTCCCGGACTCGGTCGCGATCGGCGGCCGCGAATGCCGGCTCAACGGCGTCGGCGTGCGCACGAAGTTCATCGTCAGCGTCTACCTCGGCGCGCTGTACGTGGCGACGCCGACGGCGGACGGGGTCGCGGCGATCGCCGCCGACGAGCCCAAGCGCACGGTGCTGCACTTCGTGCACTCGAAGGTGGAGGCGGAGAAGATCCGCGAGGCCTGGCGCGAGGGCTTCGCCGCGAACGCCGGCGCCGCGCTGCCGCAGCTCAAGGAGCGGCTCGAGCGCTTCGCCGGCTGGTTCGACGAGGACCTGCACAAGGACGAGCGGATCGAGCTGACGTACGTCCCGGGGAAGGGGACCGAGGTCGCCGTCAAGGGGAAGGTGCGCGGGACGATCGAGGGCGCGGACTTCATGCGGGCGCTGTGGTCGGTGTGGCTCGGAGAGAAGCCGGTGGACGGCGGCCTGAAGGAAGGAATGCTCGCCGGCGCTCAGCGGTAGAGGTGGAAGGCCGCGGCGCGGGCCTCGAACGCGGCCAGCTCGCGCGACCACGCACGCTCCAGCGCGGCTGGCGGGCGCCCCGCATCCAACCCCGCGCGGATGCGCGCATCGCCCGTGAGCAGGTCGATCGGCAAGCGCTCGGTCTCGTACTCGTACGGCGGCTGGCGCCAGAGCTCGGCGCCGGGCCAGAGCCTCCGGATCTCGGCGAGCAGCGCGAGGGTCGTGCGGTAGGGGCGGAAGGTCGCGGCGTCCGTCACGTGGAGTTGCAGTCCGCCGCAGACCTTCCCGGCCCACTTCTGGAAGGTCGGCTGGAACCAGGCCTCGCGGAAGACGACGCCGGGGAGCCGGCGCCGCCGCAGCGCGGCGCACAGCGCCGGCGGGTCGATCCAGGGCGCGCCGCAGAACTCGAAGGGGCGCGTCGTGCCGCGGCCCTCGGAGAGGAGCGTCCCCTCGAGAAGCACCTGCCCCGGGTAGACGAGCGCCGTCTCCGGCGCCGGCATGTTCGGGCTCGGCGGCACCCACGGCAGGCCCGTCTCGCGAAAGAGCATGCGGCGGTGCCAGCCGCGCAGCGGCACCACGTCCAACTCCACGTCGATGCCGCCCTCCGCAACGAACAGGCGCGCCAGCTCACCCAGGGTGAGGCCGTGGCGCATCGGCAGCGGATGCGCACCGACGAACGAGAGCATCGCCGGCGTGAGCAGGTTCCCCTCGACCGCGCCGCCGATCGGATTGGGGCGGTCGAGGACGACGATGCGCTTGCCGAGGCGGGCGGCCTCCTCGAGGCAGTAGCGCAGCGTCGTGATGAAGGTGTAGACGCGGCAGCCCACGTCCTGGAGGTCCACGAGCAGCGCGTCGATGCCCGCGAGCATCTCCGCCGTCGGGCGGCGCACGTCGGCGTAGAGCGAGTACACCGGGATGCCGAGCGCCGGATCCCGCCCGTGCGCCGACTCCACCATGTTGTCCTGCTTCTCGCCGAAGACCCCGTGCTGCGGCGAGAAGAGCGCCGTGAGCCGCCGCCCCGCGGCGCGCGCGACCAGGTCGCGGGCGTGGCGGTAGCGCCGGTCGACCGAGGCCTGGTTGCAGAGCAGGCCGAGGCGCGCCCTGGCGAGCGGGCGCGGCGGCGCCGCGACGAAGGCCTCGAGGC
>DATDCY010000125.1 GCA_036524115.1 bacterium
GTGCCCGCGGCCGCCCGCGCGCTCGCGCCGCACCTGCGCCCCGGCACCGTCGTCACCGACGTCGGCAGCACGAAGGCGGCGCTGGTCGCGGCGGTCGAGGCGGTCCTCCCCGCGGGCGTGCCCTTCGTCGGCGGCCACCCCATCGCGGGCACCGAGGAGTCGGGCTTCACGGCCTCGTTCGCCGGGCTGTACCGCGGCGCGCGCTGCCTGCTCACGCCGGGCGCGAGCTCGACACCGGCGGCGGTGGCGACGGTGCGCTCGCTCTGGGAGTCGGTCGGCATGCGCGTCGAGGAGATGGACGCGGGGACGCACGACCGCATCCTCGCGGTGATCAGCCACCTGCCGCACGTCGTCGCCTACGCGCTGGTCAACGCCGCGGCCGCGGCGGAGCGCGGGGCGCCCGGTCTGCTCTCCTACACGGGCGGCGGCTTCCGCGACTTCACGCGCATCGCCGCGTCGCACCCGGCGATGTGGCGCGACATCTGCCTCGACAATCGCAACGAGGTCCTCGCGGCGGTCGACCTGTTCCTCGCCGAGGCGCAGCGCCTGCGCGCGATGATCGCCGCCGGCGACGGCGCGGGGCTCGAGGCCGCGTTCGCGGCGGCGCGGGTCGTCCGCCGCTCGCTGGCGCCGCCGCCGGGGGGCGGGCCGGCCGCGCGGGGGGACGGGCGGTGAGACGCGCCCGCGTCCGCGCCGTCGCGGCCCTCCGCGGCGAGGTGCGCGTCCCCGGCGACAAGTCCATCTCGCACCGCGCGCTCATCCTCGCCTCCCAGGCCGAGGGCGCGTGCGTGATCCGCGGGCTCTCGCCAGGCGGCGACGTGCGCAACACCGCGCGGGCGCTGCGGGCCCTCGGCGTGGCGCTGGGGCGCTGGGGCGAGGAGCCGCTCGCCGTCTCCGGCGCCGGGCTCGGCGGCTGGCGCGAGCCGGGGGGCGTCCTCGACTTCGGCAACTCCGGCACGGGCATCAGGCTCATGGCGGGGATGCTCGCGGCGCACCCGTTCTTCTCCGTCCTCACGGGCGATCGCTACCTGCGCCGGCGGCCGATGCGGCGCGTCGCCGAGCCCCTGCGGCTGATGGGCGCGCGCATCGCCGGGCGCGCCGGCGGCACGCTGGCGCCGCTCGCGATCGAGGGTGCGCGCCTGCGCGGCGCCGGCTACGCCTCCCCCGTCGCCTCGGCGCAGGTCAAGTCCGCGCTGCTGCTCGCCGGCCTGCTGGCCGACGGGGAGACGTCGGTGACGGAACCGGAGCGCTCGCGCGACCACACCGAACGGATGCTGCGGTTCCTCGGCGTCGACGTGCGGGTGGCCGGGACGGCGGTCTCCCTCGCCGGCGGGACGCCCTGGCGCGCCCGCGACCTGACCGTGCCTGGCGACCCCTCGTCGGCCGCCTTCCTGCTCGCCGCGGCGGCGATCTCCCCGGACGCGCAGATCACGGTGCGCGACGTCTGCGTCAACCCGACGCGCACGGGCTTCTTCGAGGTCCTGCGCGCAATGGGCGCCCGCCTCCGGCTCACCCGCCGGCGTGAGGTCTGCGGCGAGCCGGTCGCCGACGTCACCGCGGCGTCAAGCGAGCTGCGCGGGATCGACGTCCCGCCCGAGCTGGTGCCGCAGACGATCGACGAGTTCCCCATCCTCGCCGCGACGGCGCTGTTCGCGCGCGGCACGACGCGCGTCACCGGCGCCGCGGAGCTGCGCGTCAAGGAGTCGGATCGCATCCGCACGATGTGCCTCGAGCTCGCGCGTCTCGGGGCGCGGGTGCGCGAGCTGCCCGACGGGCTCGAGATCGAGGGCGGGCACCCGCTGCGCGGCGCCGCCTGCGCCAGCCACGGAGACCACCGCGTGGCGATGTCGCTCGCGGTCGCCGGCGGGGCCATCCGCGGCGAGACGCGGATCGCCGACACCGCCTGCGTGGCGACGAGCTTCCCCGGCTTCTGGGACCTCATGCGCGGCCTCGGCGCGCGGGTCACCGAGGGCTAGGTGACGGGAGCGGGCGGCGCGCGGCGGCTCATCGTCGCGATCGACGGGCCGGCGGCGGCCGGCAAGTCCACCGCCGGCAAGGCGCTGGCCGCCCGCCTCGGCTATCTCTACATCGACACCGGCGCCCTCTACCGCGCGGTGGCCTGGCTGGCCGAGCGCGACGGGCTCGCCGACGCCCCCGGCGAGGCCATCGCCCGCGGGGCGCTTGCCGCCGACATCCGCCTCGAGGGCGATCCGGCGCGGCTGCGCGTGCTCGTCGACGGCCGCGACGTCTCGGCCGAGATCCGCACCGAGCGCATGAGCCAGCTGTCCTCGCGGCTCTCCGCGCTGCCCGAGGTGCGCGCGGCGCTGCTCGGGCTGCAGCGGCGCCTCGGGGCGGCGGGCGGCGTCGTCATGGACGGGCGCGACATCGGCACGGTGATCTTCCCGGGGGCGGACGCGAAGTTCTTCGTCTCCGCCTCGGCGGGCGCCCGCGCCCGCCGGCGCCACGAGGAGCTGCTCGCCCGCGGGCTGCCCTCGGACGAGGCGCGCGTGCGCGCCGAGCTGGAAGAGCGCGACGCCCGCGACGCCGGGCGGGACCACGCGCCGCTGCGCGCGGCCGAAGACGCCGTCGCGATCGACACCACCTCCCTGACGCCGGAACAGGTGCTGGAACGGATGCTCGAGGTGGTAGAATCCCGGCGCACTGAGAGATAACGGTCCGGCAACGGCACGTGCACGAGGTGGGCACGCGCTGGCGGAGGGGTGGCGCGGAGCGGAGGCCTTGCCCGCGCGGACCGGAGGGAGCACGGGCGAGGTGCGCAGCGACAGGACCCCGCAGCCCACCCTGGGCACGACAAGGAGTTGACTTCGTGAGAATCGCAGTGCTGTACCGGGCGCTCGACCCGCGCTTCTCCAAGAACTTCCCGGCCGACACCAGCGGCCGCGAGGACGAGAGCTACCAGGAGTCCATCGTCGCGGCGCTGCGCGAGAAGGGGCACGACGCCTTCGCCTTCCGCGTGCGCGAGGACCACCTCCAGGACCTCGCGAACCTCGACTGCGACCTGGCCTTCAACCTCGTCGAGGAGGGCCTCAACAACGACTCCTCGCTGGAGCCGCACCTGCCGGCGATCCTCGACGTCTACGGCCTGCCCTACACCGGCGGCGACTTCCTCTCGATCGCCACGACGCTCGACAAGGCGCGCACGAAGGAGATCCTCGGCTATCACGGCGTCGCGACGCCGGCCTTCCAGATCTTCTCCGGCGCCGATGACCCGCTGCGCGAGGGCCTCCCCTTCCCCCTCATCGTCAAGCCGCTGCACGAGGACGCCAGCATCGGCGTCTTCCGCGACTCGGTCGTGGCCGACGAGGCGGCGCTGCGGCGCAAGGTCCGCCAGATCCTGCGCAAGTACCGCCAGCCGGCGATCGTCGAGGAGTACGTCGACGGCCGCGAGCTCTCGGTCGGGGTCATCGAGCAGGGCTCGCGCCGGCTCGTGACGCCGGTCAACGAGGTGATCTTCAACTTCCCCCCGGGCGTGCCGCGGATCTTCACCTACGTCGGCAAGTGGGACTCGGACTCCGAGGAGTACGCGGGGATCGTCCCCGACCAGTGCCCGGCGCTCGATCTGCCGGCGGCCGCCGAGGAGGAGATCAGGCGCGTCGGGCTCCAGGTCTTCGAGCTGCTGCGGCTGCGCGGGTACGCCCGCGTCGACTACCGCCTGCGCGCCGATGGCCGCCTCTTCGTGCTCGAGGTCAACGCCAACCCGCTCATCGGCGAGTACTCGGTGATGGCGACCATGGCCGAGAAGATGGGCTGGCCGTTCCCGAAGTTCATCCACACGATCGCGGTCGAGGCCTACCGCCGCTTCCAGCGCGAGAACCGCGCCGTGACGCTGCGCAGGCTCCCGCCCGAGGAGAACGACGAGGGGCGCGGGGCGCCAGCGTCCGCCGGCCGCAGGCCCTGAGCGCCTCGCCGGCGGCGCGAAATTCGTTGATCTTTCGACGAATCCCCGTATAATTAGGTTCCTTATGGCACAGGTACAGGTCCGCGAGGGCCGCCAGGTCGAAGTCGCCCGCCACGCGGGATTCTGCTTCGGCGTCCGTCGCGCGATCCGCCTCGTCGAGGAGGCGCTCGCCGCGGACGGCGGCCCCGTGACCTCGCTCGGCCCCGTCATCCACAACCCCCAGGTGGTGCGCTCGCTCGAGGAGCGCGGACTGCGCCGCGCCGCGGACGTCGGGGAAGTGGACCACGGCGTCGTGGTCATCCGCTCGCACGGCGCCCCGCCCCGGGTCCACGCCGAGCTGGCGGCGCGCGGGCTCGCGGTCGTCGACGCCACCTGCCCCTTCGTCAAGAAGCTGCACCGGCAGGCCCGGCGGCTGCACCACGAGGGCTACCGCGTCGTCATCGTCGGGGACGCCGCGCACTCGGAGATCACGAGCCTCACCGAGGACCCCGCGTTCGCCGGCCTCGTGGTCGCGGGCCCGGCCGACCTCGAGGGCGTGAAGATCTCCGGGCGCGTCGGGCTCACCGCGCAGACGACGCAGACCCACGAGAACCTCCAGGCGGTGGCCGGCCGCATCCTGCCGCACGCCGTCGAGCTGCGCATCTTCAACACGATCTGCGACTCCACCGCGACGCGCCAGACCGAGGCGCGCGAACTGGCGGCGCGCGCGGATGTCATGGTCGTCATCGGCGGGCGCAACAGCGCGAACACCCGCCGGCTCGCCGAGATCTGCCGGGAGACGGGCACCCGGACGGTCTGGGTCGAGACCGCGGACGAACTCTCGCCGGAACTGATCGGGGACGCGATGCGCGTCGGCCTCACGGCCGGCGCCTCGACCCCCGAGTGGATCATCACGGATGTCCTCCGGCGCCTCGAGACCCTCCCCGCGGGGGTCCCGGGCACCGGGACGCACCTCCCCAGTGGGGGAGGCATTTCACCCAACAGGAGGTAGTACCGAGCATGTCCGACGCAACCAACAACGCCACGCAGGAGCCGCAGGAGGAGTCCCGGAGGGAGGTGAAGAAGCCGCGCCAGCAGCAGGGGCGCGCGTTCCAGATCCATCAGCACGACGAGGCGGACGCCGGCGAGCGCGCCGAGATGGGCCGCCTCTACGACGAGACCCTCGTCAACCTCGAGGAGGGCGAGATCGTCCGCGGCCGGGTCATCAAGATCACGGACCAGGAGGTCCTCGTCGACGTGGGCTTCAAGTCCGAGGGCTCGATCCCGATCAACGAGTTCCGGCGCGACAACGTCCCGGCGGTCGGTGACGAGGTCGAGGTCTTCCTCGAGGAGGCCGAGAACGCCGAGGGACACCTGATCCTCTCCAAGGAGAAGGCCGACAAGGCCAAGGTCTGGGAGGAGATCACCCGCTCCTTCGAGGAGGACCGCGAGATCGAGGGCGTCGTCACCGACAAGATCAAGGGCGGGCTCGCCGTCGACATCGGCGTGCGCGGCTTCCTCCCCGGCTCCCAGGTCGACCTGCGCCCCGTGCGCGACCTCGGCCAGTTCGTGGGCCAGAAGATCGTGATGAAGATCCTCAAGCTCAACCGCCAGCGCGGCAACGTGGTGCTCTCGCGCCGCGCCGTGCTGGAGAAGGGCCGCGAGGAGAAGCGCCGCGAGACGCTCAAGAACCTCGTCGTCGGCATGCGCATCAAGGGCGTCGTCAAGAACATCACGGAGTACGGCGCCTTCATCGACCTTGGCGGCGTCGACGGCCTGCTGCACATCACCGACATGTCCTGGGGCCGCATCAGCCACCCCTCCGAGGTGCTGATGGTCGGCGAGGAGGTCGAGGTCGTCGTCCTCAAGTTCGACCGCGAGACCGAGCGCGTGAGCCTCGGCCTCAAGCAGAAGACCCAGGACCCCTGGACCAACCTCGGCCAGAAGTACCCGGTCGGCTCGCGCGTCAAGGGCAAGGTCGTCAGCCTCACCGACTACGGCGCCTTCGTCGAGCTCGAGGAGGGCGTCGAGGGGCTCGTGCACGTCTCCGAGATGTCCTGGACCAAGAAGGTCAAGCACCCCTCGAAGATCCTCTCGGTGGGCGACCAGATCGAGTGCCAGGTGCTGAATGTCGACGAGAACGTCAAGCGCATCAGCCTCGGCATCAAGCAGATCGAGGCCAACCCCTGGGACGTCATCGAGCAGAAGTACCCGGTCGGCTCGGTGATCACCGGCAAGGTGCGCAACCTCACCGAGTTCGGCGCCTTCGTCGGCCTCGACGAGGGGATCGACGGCCTCGTGCACGTCTCCGACATCTCCTGGACCAAGAAGATCAAGCACCCCTCGGAGGTCCTCAAGAAGGGCGACACGGTCGAGGCGGTGGTCCTGAACATCGACAAGGCGCGCGAGCGCCTGAGCCTCGGCATCAAGCAGGTGCAGGGCGACCCCTGGCAGGAGTTCACGACCAAACACGGCATCGGCAAGACCGTCACCGGCACCGTGGTCAAGATCACGGACTTCGGCGTCTTCGTCTCGATCGCCGGCGGCATCGAGGGGCTGATCCACGCCTCGGAGCTGGGCTCGGACCGCAACGCGCGGCCGGAGAACTTCGCGATCGGCCAGGAGCTCAAGGCGAAGGTCATCCGCATCGACCAGGGCGAGCGCAAGGCCTCGCTGAGCCTCAAGGCGCTCGAGCACGACCAGGAGCGGGCCGACTACGACCAGTATGTCGGCCGCCAGGGCAGCGGCGCCGTGAGCATCGGCGACCTGATGGAAGAGAAGCGCCGCAGCCGCGAAGAGGAGTAGGCACGAGCAGAACGGACGTCGGCCGGGGGCACCCCGCGCGGGGCCCCCGGCCGCACTTTTTGAGACCATGGCCAGACTGAAGTACCCCTTCATCGCCCTCGCCGGCCTCTCGGCGGCCGCGGCGCTGCTGCTCCTGCTCGCCGGCGGGCGGGGCGAGCGGCGCGTGCTCCCGCAGGCACCGTTCGGCGCCGAGCGGGTGGCCGTCGTGGAGCTGACGGGCATCATGACCGGCTCCCAGGACGCGGGCAGTCGCGCCACGAGCGCCCGCCGCGTGGTCGAGCAACTGGAGAAGCACCGCGACGACGCGACCGTGAAGGCGGTCGTGCTGCGCATCGATTCGCCTGGCGGCACGGTCGTCGCGGCGCAGGAGATCACGGCGGCGCTCGGGCGGCTGCGGGGCGCCGGCAAGAAGCTGGTCACGTCCATGGGTGACATGGCGGCCTCCGGCGGCTTTTACGTCGCCTGCGGGACCGACCACATCGTCGCCAGCCCGGGGACGCTCACCGGCTCCATCGGCGTCATCATGCAGTTCCCGAACTACCAGGGCCTCTTCGGCAAGCTCGGCCTCTCGACGAACACCATCAAGAGCGGCGAGTTCAAGGACGTCGGCAACGGCGCGCGCGAGATGACCGAGCGCGACCGGCGGCTGCTGCAGGCGCTCGTCGACGACGTGCAGGGCCAGTTCGTCGCGGCGGTCGCCGCCGGGCGCAGGATGCGGCCGGACCGCGTCGGCGAGCTGGCCGACGGCCGCGTCTACTCCGGCCGCCAGGCCAAGGAGCTGGGCCTCGTCGACGAGCTCGGAGACCTCGACACGGCCATTGCCGCCGCCTCGCGGCTGGCCGGCATCGCGGGCAAGCCCGAAGTGCTCCGCGAGAAGCCGCGCCGGCGTCTCTGGGAGATGCTCGACGCAAGGTTCGCGGCGCTCTTCCCCGCGCCGCTGCAGTCAGAGTCCTACCTCGAGGGCCGTCCGCTGTACCTCTGGCAGTAGACCGGCCTCTCTCTGGCCCGCGGCGCCCGCCGGCGCACGCCACCTGTGCTATCGTCCTCTCACGGATGACCGCGTCGCGCTAGGAGGGCAGCATGGGTGACTACTATGACAAGAAGGACCTCGCCGACTTCGCGAACATCGGCGAATTCGCGCCCGAGCAGGGCAGCGCGTTCTTCGACTACTACGCGAAGGCCACGGGCGAGGGTCGGCTCACGGCGCGCGAGAAGGGCCTGATCGCCCTGGCGGTGGCCACCACGCAGAACTGCCCCTATTGCATCGACGCCTGGACCAACGCCTGCCTCTCGCTCGGGGTGCCGCGGGAGGAGATGATGGAGGCCGTCCACGTCGGCGCGGCGATGATGGCGGGGATCACGCTGGCCCACGCGACCCAGATGCGCAAGATCGTGAAGAAGAAGGAGATGTAGGTGCCCGCAGGCGCCTTCGAGCAGAGGATCGGCGGCCCGCTCACGGCCGCCGGGATCGAAGTCCTCCAGGTCAACGTCGGGGACCGCTGCAACCTCTCCTGCCGGCACTGCCACGTCGGCGCCGGCCCCGCAGGGACGCGGGTGATGCCGCGGGCGATCCTCGAGCGCTGCCTCGCGGTTCTGCGGGCTTCCGCCATACCGGCCGTCGACGTCACCGGCGGCGCGCCGGAGCTGCACCCGGACATCCGCTGGTTCCTGCGCGAGTGCGCGGCGCCCGGACGGCGGGTGACGGTCCGCTCCAACTTCGCGGTCCTCCTCGAGGAAGGCTGCCGCGACCTGCCCGACCTGTACGCGGACCTGCGTGTCGAGCTGGTCACGTCGCTGCCGTCGTGGGACGAGGAGCACACTGACCGCCAGCGGGGGGCGGGCGTGTTCCGCAAGGTCGTCACTGTCATGCGTCAGCTCAACGAGCGCGGCTACGGGGCGCCCGGGTCCGGCCTCGTCCTCGACGTGGTCCACAACCCGATCGGCGCCTACCTTCCCGGGTGCCAGGCCGCGCTGGAGCGCCAGTACCGCGAGTCGCTCGGTGCGCGGCAGGGGGTGCTCTTCAACCGCCTGCGGTGCATCACCAACATGCCCATCGGGCGCTTCCTCGATTTCCTCCGCCGCACGGAGAACCGCGACGAGTACCTGGGGACCCTCGAGGCGTCGTTCAACCCCGCGACGCTGCAGAGCGTGATGTGCCGCTCGATGGTCTCGGTGGGGTGGGACGGTACGCTCTACGACTGCGACTTCAACCAGGTGCTGCGGCTGCCGATCGACCACGGCGCGCCGGCCTCGATCCTCGCCTTCGACCACGAGCGGCTGCGGCGGCGGCGGATCACCGTCGGGGACCACTGCTTTGGCTGCACCGCCGGCCCCGGCAGCTCCTGCCAGGGGCAGGCCGCTGCAGGCCGCTGATAACGGCCCATCTGCGGCGTTGCCGTCCTCCCGCCTCCCTGCGACGGCCACCAGGCCGTCTCAGTCGCCGGATCGTCCGGCGCCTTGCATCCGGACCGTTCTGAGCGGCCTGCGGCCAGGCGTGTGCGACGAGCGCGGAGCCAGGCGGCGCGGCTAGCCGTCCTGGAGCACCAGGTGCCCGCGCCCCTCGAAGCGGTAGCGCAGCGCCTCGTCCTTGCCGGTGAGGCGCTTGAGCTCCGGCACGACCTCCGTGTCGTACGCGAGCTGCTCGGTCCAGGCGACGACCGCGTCCGGGCGCACCAGCGTCGGCTGGTCGGGCAGCATCGGCAGCACGACGGGCGTGCCCCGAACCGCGAGGACCACCGACCCGGCGCCGGAGAGCTCCACCGCAAGGAACCTCCCCTTGAGGAAGCCGGCGAACTCGAAGGAGACCGTGATCTCCGTGCCGCAGGCGACGAGCGCCGCGTGGTTCACGAAGAGCCGGCCGCCGGCCAGGTGCAGCGCGTGCAGGCCGCGTCCCCCGCCGGCGAGGACCAGCTCGCCGTTGCCCTCGGCCCGCGCGAGCACCCCGTGGCGCTCGCCGAACTTCGAGGCGGCCTTCCCGGCCTCGCGGAACGCCGGGGCAAAGACCACCACGCCCCGGTGGCCCGCACAGAAGAACGTGTTCACGAAGACCTTCTCGCGCACCTGGGCGAGCAGGGCCCCGGCGCCCGCCCGCACCAGCTCCGGCCCCTCCCCCGGCTGCGGCAGGCTCAGGCCCGAGAGCCAATCGCCGACCTCCGGCTCGAGGGCGGCCTCCGGGGCCCCCGACCCGTCAGCCCGCGGGCGGCGCGCACCGCCGGCGCGCCCGGTCGCGACCGTCCCCGCGTCCTCGCCCCGCGCCACGGCTTCGCCCCGGGGCACCAGCCGGCAACGCACCTTCTCGGCGTTCTCCTCGTCGCCGGCGCGCGTGAAGCAATCGAGCGCCTTCTCCAGCGACTGCTGTCGCTCGAGGCAGAAGCCCAGGTTGCGCAGCGCCTTGACGTCGTCCGGATCGAGCTCGAGCTGGCGCTCGAAGGCCGCCTGCGCCTCCAGGTAGCGCTGCCCCTTGAAGCAGATGAGGCCGAGGTTCGCGAGGTGGCCGGCGACGCGCGGCTCCAGCTCGGTCAGCCGGCGATACGCGGCGAGGGCCCCGTCCATGTCGCCGCGGCGGTAGATGAGGTAGGCGCGGAAGTTCAGGGCGGTCGTCGAGCGCGGGTTCTCGGCAACCAGGCGGTCGACGATCTCCTCCGCCTGGCGGGCGTCCCCCTGCTGGAAGAGCTCGCGCGCCCGCTGCAGCGCCGCCGCGGCGTCGGTCATGGCAATCCCGGGATCCCTTCGATGCCGAATGGCACGTCCCCGCGGAAATCCAGCAGCCGCAGGCTCGTGTCGCTCCGGAGGAACAGGAACACCGTCTCGCCGGCGCGCGCCCGCGAGACGCCGTCGCGGCCCACCTCGACGCGCTCCCACTGCGCCCGGACGCTGATCCGGTCGTCCTCGGTCTCGACGCCACGCACGGCGACGACGACCCGGCGGCTGGTGGTCTCGGCGACGAGCTGGCGCAGGGCGCCTTCGAGAGCCGGATAGCCCCGGTAGAACCCGCGCGAGACCCGGCTGAGGAAGCCGTCGACGTCGCCGGACTCGTAGGCCTCGCCAAGCTGCACGACCGACATCCACGCGTAGCGCTCGACCGCGCCGATGTCCGCGGGAGGCTCCGTCGGCTGCAGCTGGATCTCGATGGACGGCGCGGCACCGCCGGATGCGGCAGGTGCCGGCGTCCCGGCGCCGGGTCTCCCCGGCGCGGCGCAGCCGGCCAGGAGGACGGCGGCGGCGAGCGCCAGGATGCGTTCACGACCGTGCAGACCGCAGGATGCCCACATGCTGGACCCCCTCTCGAGACGTAGGTGGGTGGCCAAAGCTCCGCCGGAAATGCTATGTCGCCGCCCCGGCCGCGTCAAGCGGGCGAAGGGCCCGCTAGCGCCCCGGCACGCTGCCGGCCCGGGGCGAGGTCCCGGGGGCCGGGGCCTCGAAGACGACCCCGGCGCGCGCCTCTCCCTTGTCGCCGATGAAGCCCAGTTCCCGTCCGTTCACCGTGATGCGCACGGCCCCGGCGTCGCCGAGCGAGAGCCCCAGGCGCCGCCGCGCCCGCAGGGTGAGTTCCTGTCCCGGGCCGAGGTCCTGGCGCCGCACCTCCTCGGCGTCAGCGGCAACATCGACCCGGCTCGAGCCCTCCGAGTGCAGGACCACCGTCAGGCCGGCGGCGTCCGGCGCCGTCGCGTCCGGCGCCGGCGCTGCCTCCTCCTGCTCCGGCTGCGGCAGCGGACGCTCGGCCGCGGGGGGCGCCGCCGGCCGGTCGGGGACCTCCACCGGCGCCGGGCGCTGCACCACGCCGAGAACCAGGTAGGCAGCCGCGGCGCAGGCGCAGGCGATCGGCACCGTCCAGTCGCGCCAGCTCGACACGGCGCGCAGGGGCACCCGGAAGATGCTGCCCTCGGGGCCGCCATCCCCGGACAGACCCCACTCCCGCACGATCTCCCCCGCGTCCAGCCCGACCAGCGCGGCGTAGGCCGCCAGCAGGCCTCGCGCGTAGGGCTGCGGCGGCAGTTCGTCGGCGGACCCCTCTTCGACGGCGCGCACCTGTCGCGGGGGGAACCGCGTGGCGCTCGCCGCCTCCTCGAGCGAGAGGCCACGGCGCTCGCGCGCCTCGCGCAGGAGCGCCCCGACCCGGCGCGGCCCCGCCCCCGCGTCGGGGACCTCCGCCCGATCGCGCCCGCCTGCAGCCCGTCCGCTCATCGCGTGTCCGCCCTTCGTCCGGCCAGACTCGTCATCAGGCACGCGGGTGGTGCCGCGCGTGCACCGCGCGCAGCCGCTCCTGGGAGAGGTGCGTGTAGATCTGCGTCGTGGAGATATCGGCGTGCCCGAGCAGCAGCTGCACGGCGCGCAGGTCGGCGCCGTTGTCCAGCAGGTGGGTGGCGAACGAGTGCCGCAGCGTGTGCGGGGACACGGCCCGCGTGACGCCGGCCGCCCGCAGGTGCCGCTTCACGATCTGCCAGGCGCGCTGGCGCGTGAGGTGCCCGCCGCGCGCCCCCGGGAACAGGTGCGGGCCGGATCGGGGCCGCCGGCCGGGGGGCCGCCCGGCCGCCAGATGGCGCAGGATCAGCTCGCGCGCCTCCTCGCCGAACGGCACGAGCCGCTCCCTGCCGCCCTTGCCGCGCACGCGGATGAGCCACGCCTCGACGTCCACCTGGTCCACCCGCAAGCCGACGAGCTCGGAGACGCGCAGGCCGCAGTCGTACAGCAGCGCGAGCAGCAGCGCGTCCCGCACCCCCGCCGGCGTCCCCTGGTCCGGCGCCGCCAGCAGCCGCTCCACCTCGTCGCCGCTGAGCTTGCGCGGCAGCCGCTTCCACCCGCGCGGCGACTCGACGAGCTCCGTCGGGTCGTGCGCGATGCGCCCCTCGAGGCGCAGGAAGCGGTAGAACGCGCGCAGCGCCGCGAGGTGGCGGGCGCGGGAAGACGCCGCGAGTCCGTCGGCTGCGAGCGATGCGAGATGGCCGCGCACCGCCGCGACGTCGACCGTGGCCGGCGCCCCGCCCCCCCGGTTCGCGAGGTGGGCGGCGAACCGCGTGAGGTCGCGCCGGTACGCCTCGACGGTGTTCGCGGCCAGCCGCCGCTCCGCCGCCAGCGCCTCGAGGAACTCCGCGACGTCAGGGTCGTTCACGGCCGGCAGTATAACGCCGACGCCGACGGCCCGTCTTCAACGGTCCGCTAATGAATCAGATCGCCGATGCGGTCCCAGCGGATCTGCCAGATGCGGTTCCCGAAGGACCAGTAGATGACCATCGCCTTGCCGACGATGTCCTCGCGGCGCACCGGCCCCCAGAAGCGGGAGTCGAAGCTGTTGTCGCGATTGTCCCCCATCATGAAGAGGTAGTCGTCGTCCACGCGCCAGGTGTCGACGACCTGCCCGTCGACCCGGATCCTGCCGTCGACGACGACCACGGTCCCCGGCCGGTCCCGCTCCTTCAGCTCGTTGGCGATCAGCAGCCGGTAGAGCTCCACGTTGGGCCCGTCGAGCCGCACCGTCTCGCCCTTCTTCGGCACGTGGAAGGGCGGCAGGAAGCGCTCGCGCCCGTTCGGGTGGCCGGGGCCGTAGCTGGCATGCGGGTCGGCGACGGCGACGCGGTTGACCTCCAGCTTCCCGTCGTCGAGCTCCACGTCGTCCCCGGGCAGGGCCACGACACGCTTGATGAAGTCGGTCTTGCGGTCCTGCGGGAACTTGAAGACCACGACCTCGCCGCGCTCGGGCAGCCGGAAGCGGTAGACGAGCTTGTTGACGAGCAGGTGGTCGCCGATGAGCAGCGTCGGGATCATCGACCCCGAGGGGATCTTGAACGCCTGCACGACGAACGTGCGGATGACGAGCGCCAGCGCGACCGCGATGACGATCGCTTCGACGTACTCGCGGACGAGCGACTTGGTGCGTGCCGACATGGCGTGGACGCCGGTGCGGCGGTCCGGGCCGCGGGGCCCGGGCGCCTAGACCGCCCGGAGCTTGCGGATCTCCTCGTCGTAGGCCTTGCTCCACATGACGTCCCACTCGCGGCTGCCTTCGACGATCTTGCGCGAGTAGGAGCCGAGCGTGGCCTGGATCTTCTCGTCGATACCGTCGAACTGGCGCAGGCACTCGACGAGGACCTTCTTGATGCGCAGGCGGACCTCGTTCTCCTCCTCCATGAAGTCGACCTCGTCCATCGCGTTCACGGCGCGGAAGAGCACGTGGGAGAGGTGGTTGATGCGGTCGTCCGAGAGCTTCATCGCCCCTCCCCTTCAGATCACGACGTTGCGCTCGCGCGCGAGCTTGGTCTTCACCATCTGGAACATGCGGCGGTAGTCCACGGAGTCCCGCTGGATCTCCTTGAGGTGGCCGCGGAGGATGTCGTCGACCTCGCGGTTGAGCTGGTCCTCGGCCGCGAGGTTCTCGGCGAGCGCGTGCCGCAGGCGCTCCACGACGGGCTCGTCCTCGCCCATGATGTCGATGATCCCTTCCTCCTTGAGCCCCCGGAGGATCTTCCACGCGATGTAGTCGATCTCTTCCTGCCTCAGCCGCACGCCACGCTCCTCGCCTTGATTCCGTAACGGCGCATCATACCCGATCGACCGCCGTTCTTCAAGAACCGCAGTGCCGTGCTATACTCCGGCCGTGTTCAAGCACATCGCGGTCTCGGGTTCCCTGGCCTTCGACCGCATCATGGACTTCCCGGGGAAGTTCTCCGACCACATCCTGCCCGACAAGATCCACGTCCTCAATGTCTGCTTCGCGATCAACGGCCTGCGCGAGAACTTCGGCGGCACGGCCGGCAACATCGCCTACGCGCTGGCGCTGCTCGGGGAGCGCCCCCGGGTCATCGCCGCGGTCGGCCGCGACTTCGATCCCTACCGAACCTGGATGGCCCGGCATCACCTCTCGCTCGACCACGTCGCGGAGGTCGCGGACGAGCTGACCGCCGGCGCCTACATCACCACCGACCAGTCCGACAACCAGATCACCGCGTTCAACCCCGGCGCGATGCGCCACCGCGTGAGCCTCGACCCGGAGGCCTTCCCCGCGCGCGAGACCATCGCGGTGGTCGCCCCCGGCAACCTCGAGGACATGGAGCACCTGGCACGGCTCTGGCGCGAGCGGGGCGTCCCGTACATCTTCGACCCCGGGCAGTCGCTGCCGGCCTGGGGCGGGGAGCAGCTGCTGGAGCTCATCCGCGGCTCGCTGATCTTCATCAGCAACGACTACGAGCTGGAGCTGACGTGCCGCAAGACGGGCCGCGGCGCCGAGGACCTGCTGCACCTGACGTCGGCCGTGATCACGACGCGCGGCGAGGCCGGCGCGGTGCTCCTCCAGCGCGAGGCGGACGTGCAGCGCCACCTGATCCCGGCGGTCCGCCCCGAGAAGGTCGCCGACCCCACCGGCGCGGGCGACGCCTTCCGCGGCGGCCTGGTCAAGGGCCTCGCGCTCTCGCGCGGCGCGCTGCTGCACGCCTGCCGGATGGGCGCGACCGCGGCGGCCTACGCCGTCGAGGTCTACGGGACGCAGACCTACCGCTTCACCCAGGACAGCTTCAACGAGCGCTTCACAGATTCGTTCGGCTACCCGGCGTTCTGAGGTCGGGCCCCGGCCCGGGGGCGCCTGTTCCCTTCCGTCTCGCCCTGCGCCCCTCAGTCCGCGAGGGCACTCATCAGCCGCTCGACTGTCAATGCGCCGGCCACACTCAGCCGCCACAGCAAGCGGCCGGCGCATTATGACCGGTCACAGGCGCCCCCGGGCCGTGACCCTGTTCACCGGGTTGGCCTGAGACAGAGCGGGGGCGGGGCGGCGCCGGGCGCGCGCATTGTGGAGCGCGAGGGAACCGCAGCGGCTGGACCGGAGCGGCCCCGCAGGGGCGAAACGCATTGTTTGAGCCCGAAGGGCGAGTTATGCGTTTCGAGCGCAGGGCCGGACGAGCTGCGGTCGAGCGCGCAACTCAGCGCACGCACGGCGCCGCCCCGTCTCCGCGACACGTGCACGAGGGCGAGACGGAAGGGAACAGGCGCCGCCGGGTCGGGGCCCGGCACGGGCAACGGAGCCGGGCAAGGCACGGACAGAAGGCGACCGCCGGCGGCGACGATCGCTTACAATAGCCCGCCATGGACGCCGACGCGAAGCCCGGGGTGCTGCACATCGACTCCGAGCGCACGTGGCGCGGCGGCCAGCAGCAGGCGGCCTGGCTCATCGAGGGCCTGCTCTCGCGCGGCTGGCCGACGGCCCTGGTCTGCCCGCGCGGTTCCGTGCTCGCCGAGCGCGGCCGCGCGCGGGGCTGGCCGGTGCACGAGCTGGCGATGCGCGGCGAACTGGACATCGGGGCCGGCCGGCGGATCGCCGCCCTCGCCCGCGGCGCGGGCCTGCCGATCCTCCACGCCCACGCGAGCCACGCGCTCGCCCTCGGCCTCTGGGCGCGCCTGTTCGACCGCCGGCTGCGCCTCGTCGCCTCGCGGCGGGTGGACTTCCCCGTCGGCGGCCATTTCCTCAGCCGGCTCAAGTACTCCAGCGGCGTCCTGGATCGCATCGTCTGCATCTCGGACGCGATCCGCGACCAGCTCGTCGCCGACGGCGTGCCTCCGGCGAAGCTGGCCGTCATCCCGAGCGGTGTCGACACCCGCCGCTTCGCCGGCGTGCGCCCGCCGCCGGGCTTCCGCCGCTCCCTCGGCATCCCGAACGGCCACCTTGTCGTCGGCACGGTCGCCGCGCTGGCCGATCACAAGGACTACCCCACGCTGCTGCGCGCCGCGAGGCTGTTCCTCGAGCGCTCGCCAGACGCGACGTTCGTCGCCGTCGGCGACGGGCCGCTGGGCGACCGGCTTGCCGCCCTCGCGCGGGAGCTGGGCCTCGGGCGGCGGTTCCTGTTCATGGGCTTCCGCGAGGACGTCGGCAGCTTCCTGAAGACCTTCGACATCTTCGTGCTGGCCTCGAAGCAGGAGGGCATGGGGACCTCGGTGCTCGACGCGCAGGCGCTCGGGCTCCCCGTCGTGGCCTGCCGCGCGGGCGGGATCCCCGAGATCGTCGCCGACCGCGAGACCGGGCTGCTCGTGCCCCCGGGCGACCCGGAGGCGCTGGCCGCTTCCCTCCTCGAACTCGCCGGCGACCCTGCGCTGCGCGCGGCGCTCGGGGAGCACGCGAGAAGAGCCGCCGCAACGCACGACGTCGGCAGGACAGTGGAGGCACACCTCGCGCTGTACCGCGAGGTCGCGGGCGGGGCGATCAGCGGCGACCGAAGGTAGCCCCCCCCGCGGGGAGCGGCCTAGACCCGGTAGTACTCCCGGTACCACGCGACGAACTTCGCGATCCCCGCCTCGACGGTCGTCGCCGGCTTGAAGCCGACATCGCGCACCAGGTCGTCCACGTCGGCGTAGGTTTCCGGCACGTCCCCGGCCTGCAGCGGCAACAGCAGCTTCTCCGCCTTCCTGCCGAGGCAGCCCTCGAGCACTTCGATGTAGCGCATCAGTTCCACGGGCTCGTTGTTGCCGATGTTGTACACGCGCCAGGGGGCGTAGCTCGTGGCGCCGTCCGGGCGCATCCCGCTCCAGGCGGGGTCGGGGGCGGCCGTCCGGTCGACCACCCGCACCACCCCCTCGACGATGTCGTCGATGTAGGTGAAGTCGCGGCGCATCCTCCCGCGGTTGAAGACCTCGATCGGCCGCCCCTCGAGGATCGCCTTCGTGAAGAGGAACAGCGCCATGTCCGGGCGGCCCCAGGGACCGTAGACGGTGAAGAAGCGCAGTCCGGTGCAGGGGATGCCGTAGAGGCTCGCGTAGGCGTGCGCCATCAGCTCGTTGGCCTTCTTCGTGGCCGCGTAGAGCGATACGGGGTGGTCGACGTTCTGGTGCACCGAGAACGGCATGGCGCGGTTCGCGCCGTACACCGAGCTCGACGAGGCGAACACGAGGTGGCCGACCCGGTGGTGACGGCAGCCCTCGAGCACATTGAGGAAGCCCATGAGATTCGCGTCCGCGTAGGCGTGAGGGTTCACGAGCGAGTAGCGCACCCCCGCCTGCGCCGCGAGGTTCACGACGGCGTCGAAGGCGCCGGCGGCGAACACCCCCGCCACCGCGTCGCGGTCCTCGAGCGAGACCCGGGCGTGCTCGAAGGCGGGATGCGCACGCAGCCGGGCGAGTCGCGCCTGCTTGAGGCCGACGTCGTAATAGTCGTTGAGGTTGTCGAGGCCGACCACCGCGTCGCCCCGCGCGAGCAACCGCTCCGAGAGGTGGTAGCCGATGAACCCGGCAGCCCCCGTGACAAGGATCTTCTTCGCGCTCACAGTCCGAACTCCCCCGAGTCCACCCACTCGGCCTTGATGAGCGTCCACCAGTCCTCGGCCAGCCCGGCGCCGACGTACGCGTAGGGGAGCCAGCCGTAACCGGCGTCGCCCCAGCCGGTCCCCCAGCTGTTGCGGATCAGGAATGCGCCCACCGTCTCCGGCGCGCCCGGCTCGCGGTTCCTGATCCGCCTGGCATCATCATACCCGACCGCGACCACCGCGTGCCCTCCCTGCACCTTCTCCTTCCTTCCGGGCAGGGGGATCGCGCCGTCCGCGCCCGCCTGCTCGATCGAGGAGTAGACGGTGAAGCCGAACATCGCCGGCATGCCGGCGGCCAGGTGGGTCTTTGCGCGCTCGATCAACGCCGCCGGCGCTGTCCCCGGCGGATCGAGCGCGAAGTAGCTGATCGTGCGGTAGTTGGCCGCGTAGGCGTAGCAGAACGCCGGCGGTTCCTTGTCGAACGCGTCCTCGTCGTAGGGCCAGAACTCCTCGGGCGGCGCGCCGAAGAGCACGAGCGCGCCCATCGTCGAGCGCAGGTACGCGCCGCTGTCGCCCGTGAGCCGCGCCAGGTTGCGCGTCGCCTTGTAGAGGAAGAGACGGGAGGCGTCCACGTGCTTGCCGCTGGCGCGCCGCTCGAAGTACTCGAGCAGCGCCACGCCGGCGTTCGCGGTGCACGAGCCGAGCCGCCCCTGGTCCTCGACCGGCGGGCACCAGGCGCGCAGGTCGGCCGCCGCCGGCAGCTTCCTGCGCGGCGCCCGCAGCCTGACCTTCGCCAGCAGCGGCGCGATCAGCTCGTGCTCCGCGGTGTAGTCCCGCATGTCAGGCCACTCCGGCAGCCAGCCCATCCCGCGCGCCATCCTCCGCCCCTCCGCCATCGCGCCCCTCCCCCGTTCGTGCGGCCGCCCCTGCGCGGCCGAGCCGTACCGGCCCCCGCGGCCCGTCAACGCGCCGTCAGCCGCGGAAAGAGCATCCAGCCGGCGGAGACGCCGGCGGCGTTGCACGCCAGGTCCGCCCACTCGAACGTCCGCTGTCCCGCGGTGAGCGCCGGCTGCAGCGCCTCGATCGCCGTCGCGTACACCACCAGCGCCGCGGCCGCCGCCGGCCGCCTCCCGCCTTCCGCCGGCAAAGACCATCGCGCCAGCACCGCCAGCGCCAGGAACATGGCGAGGTGGACGACCTTGTCCTGGTGCGTGAAGAGCTGGCCCGCGTCCTCGAACGTGGAGGGCGGCGCGAGAAGCGCGGCGGTGAGCAGCGCGAGATAGACGCCGGCCGCGACGCGGCGCAGCCAGGCCGGCCACTCCAGCGCCCGCCAGCGCATCCGCGCGGCCGGCGCGCCGGCACGCGCGCTCGCCGCCACGATCCCCCCTGCCCCTTGTTCCTTCGTGCGCGCCCGCAGCGGTCAGAGCCGCCAGAGCCGGATGCCCGCGGCGGCGCACGCGGCGCGGTCGAAGACGCCCTTGACGTCCAGCACGAGCGGCGGCGGGGCGCAGAGCGCGGCAAGCCCCTCCGGGCCGAGGGCGCGGTACTCGCGGTGCGCGACCGCGGCGACGACGGCCGCCGCGGGCCGCAGCCGCTCCAGCGGCGTCAGCGCCACCCGATACTCGTGGCGCGCCTCCTCGGGGTCCGCGAGCGGGTCGGCGACCTGCACGACCGCCCCGTACGCCTCGAGCTCGCGGACGATGTCGATCACGCGCGAGTTGCGCAGGTCCGGGCAGTCCTCCTTGAACGTCAGGCCGAGGACGGTGACCGCCGCGCCCTTGACGTTGACGCCGAGGGCGATCATCTCCCGCACCGCCTGCTGCGCCACGAAGGCGCCCATGCCGTCGTTGATGCGCCGTCCCGCGAGGATGACCTGGGGGATGTAGCCGATGCGCTCGGCCTTGTGCGTGAGATAGTACGGGTCGACGCCGATGCAGTGCCCGCCGACGAGCCCCGGCCGGAAGGGCAGGAAGTTCCACTTCGTGCCGGCCGCCTCGAGCACGTCCAGGGTGTCGATCCCCATGCGGTGGAAGATGAGCGCCAGCTCGTTCATGAGGGCGATGTTCAGATCGCGCTGCGTGTTCTCGATGACCTTCGCGGCCTCCGCGGCCTTGATCGAGGCCGCGCGGTGGATCCCGGCGGTCACGACCGAGCCGTAGACCTGCGCCACGATCTCGGTGGTGGCGGCGTCCTGCCCCGAGACGACCTTCCTGATCCTGGTGAACGTGTGCTCCCGGTCCCCGGGGTTGATGCGCTCGGGGCTGTAGCCGAGGGTGAAGTCGGCGCCGCAGCGCAGCCCGGAGTGGCGCTCGAGCACCGGGGCGCAGACCTCCTCGGTGGCGCCGGGGTAGACGGTCGACTCGTAGACGACGATGTCGCCCTTCTTGAGGGCGCGCCCGACGCTCTCGGAGGCCTTGACCAGCGGCGTCAGGTCCGGCTGGTGCGCCTCGTCGACGGGCGTCGGCACGGCGACGACGTGGAAGTCCGCCGCGCGCAGGTCCTCGATGCGGTCCGTGTACCTGATGTCAGCCGCCGCCAGCTCAGCATCGGCGACCTCGCCGGTGCGGTCGTGACCGCCGCGCAGCTCGGCGATGCGCCGGGCGTTGACGTCGAAGCCGACCACGGTCGCGCTGCGCCCGAAGGCGACCGCGACGGGCAGACCGACGTAGCCGAGACCGACGACCGAGATGTGGCGGCTGTGCATGAGGGCCTCCTTCCCCTAGTCCCCGACGATGATCCGGTTCTTCTCCAGGTAGTCGACGACCTTCGCCACCGACTGCGCCACGGTGAGCTCGTCGGTCGCCAGCACCAGCTCCGCAGCGCGGGGCTCCTCGTAGGGCGCCGAGATCCCGGTGAACTCGGGGACCTCGCCGCGGCGGGCTTTCTTGTAGAGCCCCTTGGGGTCTCGCGTCTCGCAGACGTCGATCGAGCACTTGACGAAGGTCTCGATGAACTCCCCCTCGCCGAAGAGCTTGCGGATGCGCTCGCGCTCGGCGACGTAGGGGGAGATGAAGGCCGCGATCGTGAGGATGCCCGCGTCCACGAGCAGCCGCGCCACCTCGCCGACGCGGCGCAGGTTCTCGACGCGGTCCGCCGGCGAGAAGCCGAGGTCCTTGTTCAGGCCGTGGCGCACGTTGTCGCCGTCGAGCACGAAGGTGTTGATCTGCCGCACGAACAGCGCCTGCTCGAGCTCGTTGGCGATGGTCGACTTGCCGGACGCCGAGAGACCGGTCAGCCAGACCAGGGCCGACTTGTGCGAGTTGCGCAGCCAGCGGTCGTTCTTGGTCACCTTGTGCGGGTGCCACGTCAGGTTGCGGTCGTTCGCGTCCAGCATCGTTCCTCCCCGGGGACGATCCCTCGCGCCGTCCCGCGCGGGGGGCGGTCCCTCCTCCGTTGTTTTCACAAGGCGCCGGAGATGGCCTTGCGGTTGAGAATCCACTCGTAGCCGTGCTTCGCGAGCAGCGCAAGCCCCTCGCCCGGCGTCGGCACGCCGGCCGCGTCGAGGTCGGCGTCGACCATGCAGCGCACCAGCTCGCGGAACGCCAGCTTCGGCTCCCAGCCGAGCAGCCGCTTGGCCTTGGCCGCGTCGGCGAGCAGGTAGTCGACCTCGGCCGGGCGGAAGTAGCGCGGGTCGATGCGCACGACCGTGTCCCCCGCCGCGAGCCCTGCGGCCGCCGGCACCCGCCGCGCGTCGAGCGAGCGCACGAGCCCCTGCTCGGCCGTCCCCTCGCCGCGCCACTCCAGCTCGATCCCGGCGTACCCGAAGGCCTCCTCGACGAACTCGCGCACCGACCGCGCCTGGCCCGTGCCGATCACGAAGTCGTCGGGCCGCTCCTGCTGCAGGATCCGCCACTGGCAGAGCACGTAGTCGGGCGCGAAGCCCCAGTCGCGCCGCGCGTCGAGGTTGCCCAGGTGCAGCGTCCGCTGGCGCCCCGCGAGCATTGCCGCGAGGGCGCGCGTGATCTTGCGGGTCACGAAGGTCTCGCCGCGGCGCGGCGACTCGTGGTTGAAGAGGATGCCGTTGCAGGCGAACAGTCCGTAGCCCTCGCGGTAGTTGACGGCCATCCAGTAGGCGTAGACCTTGGCCGCCGCGTACGGGCTGCGCGGGTGGAAGACCGTCCGCTCGTTCTGCGGCGGCGGCGCCGCGCCGAACATCTCCGAGGAGGACGCCTGGTAGAACCGCGCCGCCACCCCGGAGACGCGGATCGCCTCGAGCAGCCGGGTCGTGCCGAGCCCCGTCACGTCGCCGGTGTACTCGGGCTCGTCGAAGCTGACCTTGACGTGGCTCTGCGCCGCGAGGTGGTAGACCTCGTCGGGCCGCAGCTGCCAGATGAGGTTGGTCAGCCGGCTGGCGTCGGCGAGGTCGCCAAAGTGCATGTGCAGGCGTCCCTGGTGCTCGTGCTCGTCGAGGTAGAGGTGGTCGATGCGGTGCGTGTTGAAGGAGCTGGACCGGCGCTTGATGCCGTGGACCTCGTACCCCTGGGCGAGCAGGTACTCCGCCAGGTACGAGCCGTCCTGGCCGGTGATGCCGGTGATCAGGGCGCGCTTCATGCCGGCGTCCTCCCCTCCGGGGCTGGAGTGAATTCGGCGGCCGGGATCTCCGCCATGACGAGCGCGAGCGAGTCGCGCCAGTCCGGCAGCGCCAGGCCGAAGGTGTCGCGGAACCGCGTGCAGTCGAGCCGCGAGTTGGCCGGGCGGCGCGCCTTCGTCGGCCAGGCGCTCGTCGGCACCGGCGTGATCCCGGGGCATGCCGCGCGCACGGCGGGCGGCGCCAGCTCGAGGAGCGCGACCGCGAAACCGTGCCACGTCGTCTCGCCGCCGCCGGCCAGGTGGTAGGTGCCCCCGTAGTCCTCGAGGGCGTCCGGGCGCAGGACCGCGCCGGTCTGGACGAGCGCCAGCGCCGTGGCCTCGGCGAGCATGCGGCACCAGGTGGGCGCCCCGCGCTGGTCGTCCACCACCCGCAACGGTTTGCCGGCGGCGGCCGCGCGCAGGATCGTGCGCAGGAAGTTCGCGCCGCGCGCGCCGTAGACCCAGCTCGTGCGCAGGATCAGGTGCGGGACGCCGGCGCCGCGCACCCCCTCCTCGCCGGCGAGCTTCGTCTCGCCGTAGACCCCGAGCGGGCGGGGCGTGTCGCCCTCGTCGTAGGCGCCGGGCTTGGCGCCGTCGAACACGTAGTCCGTCGAGTAGTGGACGATCGCCGCGCCGAGGCGCTTGGCCTCGTCGGCGAGGACCGCCGGCGCCACGCCGTTGACGGCCATCGCCAGCTCCGGCTCGTCCTCGGCGCGGTCGACGGCGGTGTACGCCGCGGCATTGACGATCAGCGCCGGCCGGACCTCGCGCACGACGCGCCGGATGGCCGCCGTGTCCTCGAGCGGCATCTCGGCGACATCCACGGCCGTGAGCGGGCCGAGCGGCGCGAGGGTTCGGCGCAGCTCCCACCCGAGCTGCCCGTTGGCGCCGGTGACGAGGATCACGCCTCGCCCCCGTAGACCGGCAGGTCCGGGGCGTCGGCGAGCAGCGGCCAGAGGCGGTCCTTGGGCGAGAGGATCTTCTCCATCGCCGGCCACGCGACGCCGATCGCCGGGTCGTCCCAGCGCACGCCCCGGTCGCCCGCGGGCCAGTAGTGGCGCGAGCAGAGGTAGCAGACGTCGGCGGTCCCGCTGGTCACGCAGTAGCCATGGGCGAAGCCCTCGGGCACGAAGAGCTGGCGCCGGTTCTCCGCCGAGAGCACTTCGCCGACCCAGCGGCCGAACGTCGGCGAGCCGCGCCGGATGTCGACGGCGACGTCGAGGATCTCGCCGGCGACCACCCAGAGGAGCTTGGCCTGCGGCTGCCCGGTCTGGAAGTGCAGGCCGCGCAGCACGCCGCGGGCCGAGCGCGCGTGGTTGCCCTGGACGAAGTCCGCCTGAACTCCCGCGTCGCGGTAGCGCGCGGCGTGCCAGAACTCCATGAAGAAGCCCCGCTCGTCGGAGAAGACCTGCGGCTGGAGCAGCAGCACCCCCGGCAGCGCCGTGCGCTCGACCCTCACGCCCCCTCCAGCAGTCCGAGCAGGTAGCGCCCGTAGTCGTTCTTCGCCAGCTCGCCAGCGAGCAGCGCCAGTTGCGCGTCGTCGATGAAGCCCATCCGCCAGGCGACCTCTTCGATGGCCGCGATCTTCAGGCCCTGGCGCTCCTCGACGGTGCGCACGAAGTTCGAGGCGTCCAGCAGCGAGCCGTGCGTCCCCGTGTCCAGCCAGGCCACGCCCCGCCCGAGCACCTCGACGTGCAGCGGGCCGCTCGCGAGGTACGCGCGGTGGATGTCGACGATCTCCAGCTCCCCGCGCGCCGAAGGCTTGAGGCCGGCGGCGATGTCGGCGACCCGCCCGTCATAGAAGTACAGCCCCGTGATCGCGAGGTTGGAGCGGGGGTGCGCCGGCTTCTCCTCGATGGAGAGCACGTGGCCGTCCGCGCCGAGCTCGACCACGCCGTAGCGCTCGGGGTCGCGCACCCGGTAGGCGAAGACGGTGGCGCCGGCCGTGCGCCGGGCCACCTGCTGCAGCAGGCCGCCGAGGCCGTGGCCGAAGAACAGGTTGTCGCCGAGCACGAGCGCCGACGGCTCCCCGGCGAGGAAGTCGCGGCCGATGAGGAAGGCCTGCGGCAGCCCGCCCGGGTGCGGCTGCAACGCGTACTCCAGGCGCAGGCCGTAGCGCGAGCCGTCGCCGAGCAGCCGCCGGTACAGCGGCAGGTCCTCGGCGGTCGAGATCAGGAGGACCTCGCGGATGCCGGCGAGCATCAGCGTCGAGAGCGGGTAGTAGATCATGGGCTTGTCGTAGACGGGCAACAGCTGCTTGGAGACCACGCGCGTCACCGGGTACAGCCGCGTGCCGAGGCCGCCGGCGAGGATGATGCCCTTCATGCCAGTCCCCATTTCAGTGCCGGTTCTGGTAGTTGGCCGCGATCCACTCGCGGTACGCGCCCGAGCGCACGCGCTCGACCCAGGCGTCATTGGCGAGGTACCAGGCCACCGTCGCGCGCAGGCCCGCCTCGAAGCGCGTCCGGGGCTCCCAGCCGAGCTCGCGGCGGATCTTCGCGGCGTCGATCGCGTAGCGCCGGTCGTGCCCGGGGCGGTCGGCGACGTGGCGGACCAGCCGCGCGCGGGGCGCTTCCGCGGGGAGCAGTTCGTCCAGCGCGGCGCAGATGATCCGCACCGTCTCGATGTTGGTCCGCTCGTTGCCGCCGCCGACGTTGTAGGTCTCGCCGGGCCGCCCGGCGGCGAGCACGCGCAGGAGCGCCTCGCAGTGGTCGTCGACGTGCAGCCAGTCGCGCACCTGCAGCCCGTCGCCGTAGACCGGCAGCGCCTTGCCCTCGCGCGCGTTGCAGATCATCAGCGGGATGAGCTTCTCGGGAAACTGGAAGGGCCCGTAGTTGTTCGAGCAGTTCGTGACCAGCGTCGGCAGCCCCCAGGTGTGGTGCGCGGCCCGCACCAGGTGGTCGGCCGCGGCCTTCGACGCCGCGTACGGGCTGTTCGGCGCGTAGCGCGTCGCCTCCGTGAACGGGGGGTCGCCCGGGCCGAGCGTGCCGTAGACCTCGTCGGTGGAGATGTGCAGGAAGCGGAAGGCGTCGCGCGCCGGCCCGGCGAGGCCCGCCCAGTGCGCACGGGCGGCATCCAGCAGCGCCTGCGTGCCCAGGACGTTCGTGCGCAGGAACGGGGCGGCGTCCAGGATCGAACGGTCGACGTGGCTCTCGGCGGCGAAGTTCACCACCGCGGCCGGCCGCTCCTCGGCGAAGAGGCGCGCCAGCAGTGCCGCGTCGCAGATGTCCCCGTGGACGAAGCGGTGGTCCGCGTCGGCCCCGAGCGCTGCGAGGTTGTCCCGGTTGCCGGCGTAGGTCAGGGCGTCGATGTTGACGATGCGCGCCAGGCGGGCCGATCGCGCGGCGCGCACGAAGGCGGAGCCGATGAAGCCGGCGCCACCGGTCACGATCCACACGGTCTTGTCCACGGAACTCCTCTCTCTCTTGCGGTGCCAGGCTGGCGCCGGGCACCCCTCGCGGGACCCTCGGCCCTGCCCTGCGTCCACCGGGGCAAGACTATAGGGAGCGATCGACATTTCGTCAATAAAAATCAGAGAGTTAGGCGAGAGGGCGGGGCGGCTTACTTGAAGTCGCGCCGCTCGAAGATCACCGCGGCGAGCCCGACCACCAGGACGATGTAGAGCAGACCGTAGGCGAGCGCGCCGGCGACATAGGACGGCGGGATCGGCATCCCGTAGACCACCTCGTGCTTGAGGTCGAACTTCTCGAGGTTCGGCAGCAGGTAGTGCGTGCCGGCGACCACCGCCCGCAGGACGGGATTCTCCGACTTGGCGGCGAGCACGACAAGGTCGGACGAGAAGCGCCCGATGAGCCAGACCCCGAGCGTGAGCATCGCCGAGAGCGTCGGCGTGGAGAAGGTCGAGAAGAGCACGGCGACGGCGGTGACGATCATCAGCTCCACGAGGATGAGCAGCACCGCGAGGAGCACCCGCCAGGGGACCCCGGTGTCGGCGTAGACCGCCAGCAGCGCAAGCAGCGCCGCGGTCATCGCCGCGACGTTGATCGCGATCACGAGCATGAGCCCGAGGTACTTCCCGACGACGAAGCGCCAGCGCGCGATCGGCTTGGCGAGCAGCGTGTAGACGGTGCGCCGGGCGATCTCCTTGTGCACGAGCCCGATGCCGACGAAGACGGCGATCAGCAGCCCGAAGACGGACATCGCGGCGAGGCTCACGTCCTGGATGATCTTGAGCCGCTCGCCGAGCGTCATCTTGCCGAGGACCACCGAGACGGCCATGACCAGCAGCGCGAAGAAGGCGAGGTTGTAGAGGACCTTGTCCCGGATCGCCTCGCGGAAGGTGTTGGCGGCGACGGCGAAGGTCTTCACGGCCCCTGCACCTCGCGCAGGAAGAACTCCTCGAGCGTCTCCTTGAGGGGGGAGACGGCGACGACCCGGCCCCCGCCGGCGCCGATCTCGGCCAGCACCGCCGGCACCTGCTCCTCGCCGCCGGGGAGCGTGAACTGCGACCGCTCCCCCGACTCGAGGAACTGCGTCGCCCGCGCGCGGAAGGCCTCCCGCGCCGCCGCGCCGAGCCCGTCCGCCTGGAACTCCACGGCGTGGACGCGGGCGCGCAGGAGCTCATCGAGCCGGCCGGCGGCCACGAGCCGCCCGCGGTTCATGACGCCCACCCGGTCGCAGATCATCTCCGCGTCGCCGAGAATGTGCGAGGAGAAGAGCACCGTCCTGCCCTCGGCCTTGAGGCGCAGGATCAGGTCGCGGACCTGCTTGCGCCCCGCCGGGTCGAGGCCCGACTGCGGCTCGTCGAGGATGAGCAGGCGCGGGTCGTTCACGAGGGCCTGCGCCAGCCCGATGCGCTGGAGCATGCCCTTGGAATAGCGCCGCAGGGAGACGTCCGCCGCCTGCTCCATGCCGACGAGCGCGAGCAGGCGCGCGATCCGCTCGCGCCGCGCCGGCCCCGCCACCGCGCAGAGCCGCCCGCAGAAGTCGAGGAACTCGCGGCCCGTGAGATAGTCGTAGAAGTACGGACTTTCGGGGAGGTAGCCGAGCTGCGCGCGGTGCGCCAGCCCCGCCGCGTCGGCGCCGAGGATGGTGGCGCGCCCGGACGTCGGGCGCAGCAGGCCGAGCAGCAGCTTGAGCGTCGTCGTCTTGCCGGCGCCGTTGGGGCCGAGGAAGCCGTAGACCTCGCCCTCGGCGACCTCCAGGTCAAGACGGTCGACGGCCGTCGTGCGCTGGCGCTTCCAATCCGAGACGAAGACCTTCGTCAGCCCCTCGGTGCGGACGGCGGCGGTCACTGGGCCCGGCGCCCCGAGAGGAAATTGCGCAGCGACTCCGGCGTCCGGCCGGCGCGCAGGTCCTCGATCTTCTGGAGGATGCTCGCGCGCGCGGACTCGTCGCGCGCGCCTTCGGCGAGTGTCTCGAGGAAGCGGATCGCCGCCTCGACGCGCCCCGACTCGACCGTCAGGCTCGCCGCGAGCCGCGGCAGGTACTCCGGGCTCCCCGGGAGGCTCGCCGCGTAGCGCATGTAGGCCGCGGCGCGCTCCGGGTCCTGCAGGTGGTAGAAGCAGTCGAAGCCGATGTAGAACGGGAACCGCCAGTCCCCGGGGTACTGGATCATCCCCTTGCGCAGCAGCGCGATGCTCTGTTCACCCGTCGCCCTCGTCCCCTCGACGGCGAGCACGATCCCGCCGAAGAGGTAGGGGAAGCGGAACGCGGGATCGAGGTTCGTGACCTGGTCGAGGATGTTGTGGAGCCAGGGGTACTCGCGATCGGTCAGCGCGTGGCCGCCGTAGTAGCCGATTGCCCGCATCCAGAGCAGATCGGCGGCGACGTCCGGGAAGCCGACGGCGAACGCCTTCAGGTGCCGCCCCGACGGGATGTAGAGCTGCTGCTCGAAGGTCCGCTCCGGCCAGGCGCGCTCGAAGGCGCGCTGCGCGAGGGCCTGCCCGGCCAACGCCGCCACGAGCGCCAGCGCAACCGCCGCCCTCGCCCCGCCCCGCCCCTGCCGCGCACTCGTCGTCACGACGCCGCCCCCCCGGGATGCTCGATGGCCTCGATCTTGCGTAGCTCATTGTAGAAGACGGCCGGCTCGAGGGCAACAAGGTCCCGCTCCGCCGGCGAGGCGGGGACAAACGAGCGGGCGCCCTCGGCGAGCGCCGCGCCGCGGCCGAAGACCTCGCGCGCCTCCGCGTAGCGGCCGTGTCGGGCAAGGAACGCCCCGAGGTTGTACCACCCCCGCAACGCGTACTCTTCGATGGCCACGGTGCGCCGGAAGGCGGCCTCCGCCGCCGCGGCATCGCCGAGCCGGTCGGCCAGCAGGCCGATCTCGGTCTGGATGGCGTGCTGGTACGGCGCGAGCGTCGCCGCCCGGCGGTAGTGCCCGAGCGCCTCGACCAGCAGCTCGCGGCCCGGCGGCCGCGCGCCCGCCAGCGAGATCATCGCCTCCGCGAGGTTCACCTCGTACTGGTACTGGTTGGGGTTGAGCTCGGCCGCGTAGTTGAGGTGGTAGAGCGCCCGCCGCAGCAACTCGTCCCCGCCGCCGCGCAGCGCCGCCTGGAAGAGGCGGCTGCCGAGGGCGCGGCGGTACGAGGCGTTGACGAAGTCGATCCGCGCGGCCCGCTCGAGCAGCCGCGCGGACTCCAGCGGCGCCAGGTCGCGCCGCGGCGCCTCCTCGAGCGCCCACTTCTCGCGCAGCAGGTCGCGCGGCGCGCCGATGCCGGCGAGGAAGTACCAGAAGCCGGCGACCGGGCGCGCGGCGACGGCGACGAGCGCCAGCGCGGCCAGGCCCGCGGCCGCGGCGTAGACCGGGCGGACCCGGAACTGCACCGCCCTTCCCGCACCCCCAGCGCCGTGGACGCGCAGCCCCGCGGCGAAGAGCACAAGCAGCAGCGCCGTCGGCGGAGTGTGCAGGGGAAAGTCCACCGCGGCATGCACGGCGATCGACGCGCAGCCGGCGAGCAGCGCGGCGACCGGGCCGCGCGCCTCGCGGGGCAGCTCCCGCAGGCGCCGCACCGCGGGGAGCACCAGCAGCACCAGCAGCGCCAGCGCCAGGGCCAGGCCGGTCAGGCCCAGCTCCGCCCCGGCCTGCAGGTACTCGGAGTGCGCGTTCTCGGCGACGCGCACGTACCGGGCCCAGTGGCCGCTCACGGGGAAAGCGTACCGCGGCGAGAAGAACTCGTACTGGCCGAGCCCGACGCCCAGCCACGGGTGGTCGAGCGCCATGGCCGCCGCGCTCTTCCAGATGGCCAGCCGGGAGAAGGCGAACGGGTCCCCCTGCGACAGCGACTGCAGGCGCTCGCGCAGCGGGTTGGGGACGAGCAGCAGCGCCGCCGCGCCCGCCGCCAGCACTCCCGCCGCCACCCGCCAGGATCGCACCGCGAGGAGCACGCACAGGCCCGCCGCGAAGGCCAGGGCGCCGCCGCGGGAGCCCGTGGTCAGCAGCGCGGCGAGGACCAGGCACGCCTCGCCGGCGCGCAGGGCCGTCCGCC
>DATDCY010000126.1 GCA_036524115.1 bacterium
TGCGCGCCGGCCCGCGTCGCGCTCCGGCGCGCGCCGGCCGAGCAGTTGCACGGGCGTCGTGCGCGCCAGATCGATCAGCGGCACGAGCCCGCCGAGCAGCCCGGCGACGCAGCCGAGCGCGGCGCCGGCGGCGGGGATCCACCACGTCCAGGCCGGCGGCGACGGGCGCAGGAAGAAGTAGAGCGAGCTGATCGTCCCGCCGACGGTGGCCGTGAGCAGCCGCGACAGCGCATAGCCGAGCGCGCCGCCGAGCGCGCCGCCGGCCGCGCCGAGCAGCAGGATCTCCGCGCAGAACGCCGCCGCGATCTCGCCGCGGCCGGCGCCGAGGCTCCGCAGGACGCCGGCCTCGTGGCGCCGGCTGACGACCGCGAACATCGCCGTGTTGTAGACGAGGAAGACGCCCACGAGCAGCGCCAGCAGCGACAGCGCGCGCAGGTTCAGGCGGAAGGCCTCGAGCATCGCCTCGAGAGAGCGGGCGCGCTCCCGCGCCGTCTGGATCAGGAAACCGGCGCTCCACCGCCCGCGAAACCCCGCCTCGTCATCGAGTTCGAGGTCGACCCGGTCCACCACCCCGGCCGCGCCGAGCAGCCGCTGGGCCAGGGCGATGTCCACGACGAGCAGCGGCTCGCCGGCCGGGTTCGCGAACACGCCGGCGACGCGCAGGATCCCGCGCGCCGTCGCGAGCGAGGCCCCGGGGGCGAGCCCCAGCGCGTCCGCCAGCCCCTGCTCCACCAGCGCCGCCGGTTCGCCGCGCACCAGGGCGAGGAAGCGTCCGCGCGCGTCGGCGCCGGCGTCGGCGCCTTCGTAGAGACCCGGCCGGAGCGCCGCGTCGAGGAACGGGTCGACGCCGAGGACGCGGACCTGCTCCCCCGTGGCCAGCCGCAGGCGCCGGTCGACGACAGGCGCCAGCGCCCTGACGGCCGGGTCGCGCGCGAGCGCCGGCAGCAGCGTCTCCTCGAGCGGGCCCGCGGGCCGCTCGATGGCATGCGTCGCCGCGCCCTGGAGGAAGGCGACGGCGCGCGAGAAGCTCGTGAGCGCCGCGCGGGCGGACAGTGACATCCCGAGCGCGGCGGCCACCCCGCAGGCGACGCCGAAGACCTGGAGCACGGCGAGCGCCCGGTGACGCAGCGCCTCGCGCAGGAAGGCGCGGGCGACGGTCTTCACGCCGTCGCCTCGGCGGGCCCGATGACGCCGTCCGTGATGCGCAGCACCCGGTCGGCGCGCCGCGCGGCCAGCGGCGAGTGCGTCGCCATCAGCAGCGCCGCCCCGCTCTCGCGACAGCGGCGGCAGAGCAGGTCGAGGACCAGCTCCCCGGTTGCCGTGTCGAGGTTGCCGGTCGGCTCGTCAGCGAGGATCACCGCCGGCCCCTTGACCAGCGCGCGGGCGATCCCGACGCGCTGCTGCTCGCCCCCCGACAGCTCGGCGGGCCGCCGCCGCTCCTTGCCGGCGAGGCCCACCGCCGCCAGCGCCTCGCGGGCGCGGTCGCCGTCGGGCAGCCGCGCGAGCTCGAGGGCGAGCGCGACGTTCTCGAGCGCGGTGAGCGTCGGGAGCAGGTTGAAGAACTGGAAGACGAAGCCGATGCGCCGCCGGCGCAGCAGCGTCCGGCCGCGCTCGCCGAGGGTGTCGAGGTCGGCGCCCTCGACCTCGACCCGTCCGCGCGTCGGCCGGTCGAGCCCCGCGAGGAGGTTGAGGAGCGTCGTCTTGCCCGAGCCGCTGCGGCCGAGCAGCACCACGACCTCGCCGGCGGCGACCTCCAGGCGCAGGCCGCGCAGCGCCGCGGCGGCGGTCCCGTCGCCGTCGCGGTATTCCTTCCAGAGGTCCTCAGCCCGCAGGACAGTGGGCCTTCCGGTCATGACGCGACGCTTGTAGCACGGCTGCGAGGCACTCCCGGAGGGCGTCGAGCCGATAGGGCTTCCCCAGGCGCGCGCGGAACCCGTGCGCCCGGTAGTCCCCGAGGACGGTCGCGTCGGCGTACCCGCTCGAGACGACCGCCCTGACGTCCGGGTCCAGCTCGCGCAGGCGCCGCAGGGTCTCCTCCCCGCCGGCGCCGTTCTTCACCGTGAGATCGAGGATGACGGCGTCGAAGGGGCGCCCCTCGGCACGCGCCGCGCGGTAGAGGTCCACGGCATCCTCTCCGTTCGCGGCCGTGGCCACCGCGTGCCCGAGCGATTCCAGCATCGACGAGGCGACCTCCCGGACCAGCCGCTCGTCGTCCATGACGAGGATCCGGCCGGTGCCCCCCGCCGCCGGGGCCGGCGCCTGCTGCGGCTCGGCGCGCCCGTCCCCGCCGCCCGCCGGCAGGTAGATCGAGAAGACGCTCCCCTCGCCGGCGCGCGACGTCACGTCGATGAAGCCGCCGTGGCCCCGGACGATCGAGTACGACGTCGCCAGCCCGAGGCCGCTGCCCCGCTGCTTCGTCGTGAAATAGGGGTCGAAGATCCGCGTCAGGTCCTTCGCGGTGATGCCGATGCCCGAGTCCCGGACGTCGATCCGCACGAAGTCGCCCCCCGCGGGGACCAGCGCGTTGGCGCCCGCGGGGATGTGCTCGTTGCGCGCCGCGACCTCCACGGTGCCGCCCCGCGGCATCGCCTCGGCAGCGTTGAGCACGACGTTCTGGATCACCTGCGCCAGGTGCCCCTCGTCCGCCTCCACGGCCCACAGGCTCGGCTCGACGGCCAGGCGATAGGTGGAGCTCGACCCGCTGAGCGCGAACTTGATCGGGTCCTCGAGCACCTCCCCGAGCGCGAGCGTCCGCTTCAGCGGCTCGCCGCCCTTCGCGAAGGTCAGCAGCTGCGTCGTGAGGTTGACCGAGAGCCCCAGCGCCCGCTCCGCCTGGTCGAGCATCTGGGCCGCCCGGTCACCCGGGGCGAGCTGCATCTTCGCCAGGGAGACGTACCCGAACAGCCCCTGGAGCAGGTTGTTGAAGTCGTGCGCGATTCCCCCGGCCAGGGTCCCGATCGCCTCGAGCTTCTGGGCCTTGACCAGCTCCTCCTCGAGCCGGTGCCGCTCCGTGATGTCGCGGTCCACGCCCCGGAAGCCCGCAAGCGCCCCCTGGGCATCGAACACCGGCACCGCGTTGGACTCGATCCACCGCCAGGTGCCGTCGCGGTGCCGCCAGCGCAGCACGACGCCCCGCCACCCCCGCGAGGCCGCACGGCTCGCCGCGAGCAGGTCGCGGACGCGCGGCCCGTCCTCGGGATGGAGCAGTGCCGCGAGATCGGTCCGCAGCAGCTCCGACGGCTCGATCCCGAGGATGTCCCTGATGCGCTCGTTCGTGTAGGTGTGCCTCCCCTCCACGTCGGTCGCCCAGATCCAATCGGTGCTCGTCTCCACGAGCGAGCGGTACTTCTCCTCCGACTCGCGCAGCGCCGCGAGACCCGCCTGCCGCGCGGCCTCGGCCGCGAGCAGCGATTCGGCCATCGTGTTGAGCGACGCCGCCAGCGACGCAAACTCGTTGCCGCCGTCGACCGGCAGGCGGGTGGCGAGGTCGCCCGAGGCGACACGCGCGGCGAAGCGCTTGCTCGCCACGACCGAGCGCGTCACGTTCAAGGCGATCCCGAGGGCCAGCGCGCCCGTCAACGCCAGCAGCGCGACGCCAACGCCCAGGACCGGCAGGCCCAGGAGCCGGGTGCTGCGCTCGATCGCGCCGCGCTTGGCGCCGACCCGCGCAAGCGAGCCGACGTAAAGCTTCTCGAGCGGTTCCTCGATGGTCTGGACCGCCCGCAGGTACTCCTTGCGCACGTCCCGGAGCTCCTCGGTCGCCCGCACGTAGCGCTCGAAGAGCTCCAGGTAGCAGCCGGCGCAGTAGCGCACCCGCTGTCGTGCCGCCACCGGGCCGGGCGGGGCGGCGACCTCTGTCGTGAGCCGGGCGAGCGCCAGTCGCACGGCCGCCGCGTCCGTGTCCAGCCCGCGGTCGAGGTAGTCCATCTCCGCGCGCCGCAGCGCGAGGAGCGCGCTGAGGACGGGGGCGCCCCCGATCCGCCGCGCCTGTTGCTCCAGCCCCCGCGACTCGGCCTGCAGCGCGGCATACACGCCGCCTTCCGCAGCGTCGCGCTCCCGCAGCTTGTCGGCCAGGGCGTCGACACCGCGGCGGTACCGCTCCAGCGCGCCCTCGACGTCCAGGGTCAGCCGCGACGTCGGCCCGTCCGCGGCCAGCGAGCGGATCCGCCCCATGTTCCCCCTGACGTCCGCGAGGGCCGCAGCCAGCCGCGTGAGATACCGCGAGCGCGCCTCGTCGAAGCCGAACTCCCGGTAGTTGAGCAGGAAGTCCTTCTCCAGCCGCCGCGCGTCGAGCATCGCGGCGTTGCTCCGCAGACAGGCCTCCGCTATCGCGTTGTCCACGTTGATGAGCGTGTCCATCGTCCGGAGGGTGACGCCCCGGCTCGCGACGACGAAGGCGATGACCAGCGCGCAGAAGAGCGCCACGAACGCGATGCTGGCGAGCAGCAGCGTCCTCAGCGAGTAGCGGTTGAGCAGCGAGAGCAGCGCCGGGAGAGCCGGTTGCCGGCCCGCCGCGGCCGGATCACTCTTCATAGGGGACGAAGTCGAACCTTTCGATGAGGTCCACGACCTTCGCGGAGAGGCAGTAGGTGACGAAGTCCTTCGCGGCACCAGTCGGCAGAGCCCGCGTGACGAGCGACAACGGCCGGGTGAGCGGGTAGTTCCCGGTGATGACGTTCCTGTCCGTGGGCAGGACGCCCTGGACCGGGACGGTGCGGATCGCCGCGCCGGCACCCGCCTCCCGCACCGCCTGGCCCGACGACACGTAGCCGATCGCCGCGGGGTCGGCGCCCACGGCGGCGATCGTCACGGGGTTGTCCCCGGGCACGACCTTTCCCCGCAGGCGCCCCTTGAGGTCGAAGAACTTCTCGACAAGCTCCGTGACCGGCTTGTCCTGCTCGCGGAGGATGACGGCGATCGGCACGTCCCTGCCGTTGAGCGGACGCCAGGACCCGATCCGCCCCGAGAGGATTCCCGCGATCTGCCCGTGGGAGAGGTCCGCCACCGGGTTCGAGCGGTGCACGATGATGCTCACGCCGTCGCGCGCCATCGGGAACCCGACGAGGTCCTTCTCGTCGCTCCTGAGCGCGCGCGAGACCATGCCGATCTGGGCGCTGCGGTCCCGCACGTCCTTGATGCCGCGGTCCGAGCCGCCGCACTCGACCTCGACCGGGACCTCGGGCCGCACGCCCCGGTACCGCTCCGCGACCGCGGCGATCATCGGACACATCGTGCTGGAGCCGGTGACCCGGAGGGTGCCGCCCGCGGGCCCCTGCGCGAGCACCGGCGCGGACGCCACCCAGAGTCCGAGAGCGGCCAGGGATGCGGCGGTCCAGCGCGGGCCGGGCCGCGCGGACGTGCATGTTCCAGCGTTCACCATGGTCATTCCCATTGGAGGCGACCGTTGCCCGCCGTGCGGGAACCCGCGCCGACGCGCCTCGATACTCGGGCCGGCGTCCGGAAAAGTCAAGCAACGCGCCGCGGGCGCGCGGAGGGCGAGACCGGATAGATCGCGGCGGTTGCACGACTGTCACGGTCCGTGCTACTACTGTCGCCGCAATGTCGAACCTTTCCGCCCCTCCCCGGACGCGAGGCGACCGCGCGTGAGCTGCCACGAGGCCGACCGGCTCGACCGGCTCTCGTACCTCGACTCGCCGGCGCACCGGCTCGACCCGCGCGCAAAGCTGCTGGCGACGCTCGCCTTCATCCTCGCCGTCGTCTCCTTCCCGAAGTACGAGGTCTCGGCGCTCGCGCCGTTTGTCTTCTTCCCCCTGGCGCTCGCCCTTGCCGGCGGCATCCCGCTGCGGCTGATCGCGCGGCGGGTGCTCATCGTCTCGCCGTTCGCGGTCATGATCGGCCTGTTCAACCCGCTGCTCGACCGCGCGCCGGGCATCGCGCTCGGGCCGGTCGCGCTCTCGGCCGGCTGGCTCTCGTTCGCCTCGATCCTCGCGCGCTTCGCGCTGACCATGAGCGCGGCGCTCGTGCTCACCGCCACGACGAGCTTCCCCGCGCTCTGCCAGGCGCTCGCGGGGCTGCGCGTGCCGCGCGCGTTCGTGGTGCAGCTGCTCTTCCTCTACCGCTACCTCTTCGTGCTGGCGGAGGAGTCCGGGCGGCTGCGGCGGGCTCGCGACCTGCGCGGCCTCGGCCGCGCCGGCCGCTCGCTGCGCACGGCGGCCGCCGCCCTCGGCGTGCTCTTCACGCGGACGCTGGACCGCGCCGAGCGCATCTACCAGGCCATGGCGGCGCGCGGCTTCGACGGCACGGTGCGCCAGCTGCGGACCCTGCGCTTTCGCGCCGCGGACGCCCTCTTCCTCGCCGGGGTCGCCGGCGGCGCCGCCGCGCTGCGGCTGCTGCCGGTCACGGTCTGGCTCGGCTCGGTGGGGAGCGGCCGGTGAGCGCCCCCGCCCTGGAGCTGCGGGCGCTCGCGCACCGCTACCCGGACGGCACCGAGGCGCTGCGCGGCGTCGACCTGCGCGTCGCCCCGGGCGAGGCCGTCGGCCTGGTCGGGCCCAACGGCGCAGGCAAGTCCACGCTCGCGCTCTCGGTCGTCGGCTTCCTGCACCCGAGCTCCGGCTCGGTGCGCGTCTTCGGCACGGAGGTCGGCCACCCGACGCTCACGGAGGTGCGCCGGCGCGTCGGGCTCGTCTTCCAGAACCCCGACGACCAGCTCTTCATGGCGACGCTTTTCGACGACGTCGCCTTCGGGCCGCTGAACCTCGGGCTGCCCGAGCAGGAGGTGCGCCGGCGCGTCGCGGAGGCGCTCGCGGGCGTCGGGCTCGCGGGGCTCGAGAAGAAGTTCCCCGGGCACCTCTCGGGCGGGCAGAAGCGCTCGGCCGCGCTCGCCGGCGTGCTCGCCATGGGTCCGGACCTGCTGCTGCTCGACGAGCCGTCCAGCAACCTCGACCCCGCCGGGAGGCGCGCGCTCATCCACCAGCTCGCGGCGCTGCCCCAGGCGCGACTCGTCGCCACCCACGACCTGGAGCTGGTGCTCGACCTCTGCCCGCGCGTGGTCGTGCTCGACGGCGGCCGGATCGTCGCCGACGGGCCCTCGCTGGAGATCCTCGCCGACGCGGCGCTGATGGCGCGCCACCGGCTCGAGGTCCCCTACTCGCTGCGCCGCGACCACGAGCACCGCTTCCCGCTCGCCGGCACCCCGCACGCGGGCCAGCACCGGGGAGGCTGAGGCCCGCGCCGCCCGCCCGCGCCCGGCGCCCCCGGCTCCATCGCCACCGGGCCGCACGCCGGGCAGCGCGTGATTGACAGCCCGGGCGCCCGTCCCTAAGATTCCCGCCGACCATGTCGAAGATCCGGAGCGTCCTCGTCGTCGACAACAACGCCACCATCGTCGAGCTCATCGCCGCCCACCTCGGCAAGGCCGGCTACGATGTCGCCAAGGCCTTCGACGGGCTGCAGGCGCTCGACCAGCTCTCGGCCACCGAACGGCTCCCCGACGTCATCCTCCTCGACCTGATCATGCCCCGCCTCGACGGCGAGCGCCTGACGCGCTTCCTGCGGCAGGACCCCGTCTACGCCTCGATCCCCATCGTCATCCTCACCGGGATCGCGCGCGAGGACGCGGGGGCCGTCCTCGCTTTCGGGGCGGACGCCTACATCGCGAAGGGGCGCATCGAGGAAACGATGGTCCACGTCCTCGAGACGTTCCGCTGGCTCGAGGCGCGCGGGACGGGCGAGCGGCGCTCGGTCATCCTCGGCATCGAGAAGCTCTACCCCCGCGACATGACCCGCGAGCTGCTCCACCTCAAGGGCCATCTCGACACGATGCTCCGGATGCTGCACGAGGGGGTGGTCGAGATCGACCAGGACCACCGCATCCTCTACGCGAACCCCTCGGCCAGCCGCCTGCTCGGCGAGGAGGACCACCGGCTCTTCGGCAAGGGGCTCGCGAGCTGCTTCGCGGACTCCGGCGCCGTCGACCGCTTCCTCGGGGAGATCGCCTGCGGCGGTCGCAGCGCCGCGCCGCTGCAGGTGGAGCACGGCACGCGGCTGCTGCGGCTCGGTTTCACGTCGCTGGTGGATCGCTCCAACTACTGCGGCGGGCTCGTGACCATCGAGGACGTCACGGACCGGGTCCGCCGCGAGCGCACGCTGCTCGAGCTGATGGAGGCGATCGTGCGGCACGCCCCGGTGGGGCTGTGCCTCCTGGACGAGGGCGGCACGCTGCGGGCGGTCAACCCCGCCTTCGGCCGCATCCTGCGGCTGCCCCCGGGGCGCCCCGGCGTGGGCTCGACGGTGGGCCAGTACCTCGCGGGGACCGGCCTCGCGCCGGAGTCGCTGCTGCCGCCGCCCGGCGCGGCCGCGGGGGAGCAGCGCACCGTCGAGTACACGACCGCGGTGCTGCCCGAGCGCGTCGTGCTCGCGGTCACCTCGTCGGTCATCGACACCCCCGAGGGCCGGCGCGTGCTGCTGCTCACGGACGACGTCACCGAGAAGGCGGCGATGGAGCGCGACCTGCGCCGGATGAACGAGGAACTCGCCAAGGCCAACCGCGCGAAGAGCACGTTCCTCTCGATGGTCTCGCACGAGCTGCGCACGCCGCTGTCCGTCGTGCGCGGCTACCTCTCGCTGGTGCTCGAGGGGAAGATCGGCCCGGAGCCCGAGCGGGTGCTCGAGGCCCTGCGCGTGGCGGACAAGCGGGCGCGGCACCTGCAGCACCTGATCGAGGAGCTCCTCGACATCGCGCGGATCGAGTCCGGCCGCCTCTCGCTGCGCACGGAGCCGATCGCGGTCGCCAAGCACATCCGCGAGGTCGTCGACATGTTCCGCGACGAGCAGGAGCGCAAGCGCCTCGCGATCGAGGTCGACGTGCCGGAGGACCTCCCGCACGCGCTCGCCGACCACGACAAGCTCCACCAGATCTTCACCAACTTCCTCTCCAACGCCGTGAAGTTCACCGGGGAGGGGGGGAGGATCAGCGTCACGGGCAGGGCGGTCGGCCCCACCCTGGAGTTCGACGTCTCGGACACGGGGATCGGCATCCCGCCCGAGAAGCTCGACCGCGTCTTCGAGAAGTTCTACCAGGTCGATTCCTCCGACAAGCGGCTCTACCCGGGGACGGGCCTCGGCCTGGCGATCGTGAAGATGATCGTCGCGGCCCTCGGCGGCTCGGTGCGCGTCGCCAGCGAGGTCGGGCGCGGGACGACGTTCACGCTGACACTGCCGCAGGCCGGTGCGGCGCCGGCAGCCCCGGCCGCCGAAGCGGCGCCGGCACAGGCCGCGGC
>DATDCY010000127.1 GCA_036524115.1 bacterium
GGCGCGGTCCGCGCGCCACTGCAGGAGCGCCGGGAGCACGAGCACCGCGGCGACGATGCAGCCGATCTCGCCGGCCGCCGCGGCGATGCCGAAGCTGGCGATCGCGCGGTTGATCGAGAGCACGAGGGCGAAGTAGCCGAGGGTCGTCGTCAGCGAACAGAGGATCACCGCGCCGCCGGTCTCGACGACCACCTCGCGCAGCCTTCCCGGGCCGAGCAGGCGGTAGCGCTGGACGATGTTCACGGCGTAGTCGACCCCGATGCCGATGGAGATCGGCACGGCAACGAAGTTCAGGAAATTCATCTTCATGCCGTGCAGGCGCAGGTACGGCCAGCCCGCCGGGTCGAACTGCGCCTTGTAGAGCGCGAGCACCGCGCCCATCCAGGCGATCCCGAGGCCGAGGCTGCCGAGCACCAGCAGCGCGGCGCGCCGCCGCCGGAAGGCGACCGCGATCACGAGGAGCGTGCCCGCCACGGACGCCGCGAGGGCCTTCGGCGCGTCGGAGACGACCGACTCGATCACGTCCGCGAAGATCACGCTCCGGCCGCTGCCCTCGATGACCGACCCGTCCGCCAGCCGCGTCGTGCGGATCGCGGCGGCCCAGTCGATGAGGTAGTGCGCGTCCCAGAGGCTGCGCCCGGGCGTCGGCGTGACGTACACGAGCCGGCCGCGCGTCCCGTCCTTCTCCGTGAACGGACGCGCGACCTGCTCGGGCAGATCCGCGATCGCGAGGGGGCGCAGGTCCGGCGGCGGCAGCTCCGGCTCGATCGCCGCCCAGTCGGCGTCCGGGATCGCGCGGTGCCCGCGCAGCCGCAGCACCCGGTCGCGCGCCTCGAGCAGCAGCGCGACCTTCTGCTCCTGGTCCGCGGGGAGCACATCGAAGATCGTGATCACCCGCTCGAACGGCTTGCGCGCCGCCGGCGCCGCGTCGCGGCGCGCCTCGAGCGCCGCCTTGAGCGGCAGCACCTGGTCGAGACGGTCGGTCGCCACGGCGATGCGGTCCTGGGAGCGCGCGCCGGTGAGATTCTCGACGCGCCCGGTCAGCTCGCGCGCGACGCTGCGCCCCGACTCCGGCGGGTCGCTGCGGACGACCGACATGTCGTACTCCATGGGGTCGTTCAGCACGTAGTGCGCCGTGAGGACGATCGCGACGAGTCCCGTGCCGACGCCGGCGATGGTCACCGCGCGCGGCAACCGCGCGGCCGCCCAGGCGAACGGGCGCCCGTAGCCCCCCCGGAGCGCCGCGACGAGGCGCCCGTCGCGGCGCAACGGCGCGATGCGCTCGGTGGCGGCCAGCAGCGCCGGCAGGAAGAGGTACGTCGCGATCCAACAGAGGATCATGCCGGCCCCGCCGATCACGCCGAAGTGCTTGAAGCCGCGGAAGTCGGTGACCGCCAGCGAGCCGTAGGACGTCATCGCGGCGGCCGCCGCGGCCAGCGTCGGCGCCCAGGTCTCGGCGTGCGCCACGCGCAGGCTGGCCGCGACGTCCTGGGAGCGGCGCGCCTCCAGGTAGCGCGCCTGGTAGATGATCCCGAAGTTGATCCCGTTGCCGACGACGATGCTGAAGAGGAAGCCGGTCGCCGAGTTGAGGCTGCCGATGGCCCAGGCGGTGAACCCGAAGGTCCAGGCGACGCCGACGCCCACGGCGAGCGCCATGACGACGAGCGCCCGCACGCGCAGGAAGAAGAGGAACACGACGCCGAGGACCATCGCGACCCCCGCGGCGCCGACGTGCGTCAGGTCGCCCTTGATCCGGCTGAACTCCTCCGCCCCGGTGATCAGGTCCCCGGCGTAGTCCACCCGCAGCCCCCCGCCGAAACGCTCCGGGCCGACGCGCTCGACGGCGCCCCTGACGCGCTCGAGCAGGGCGCGCTGGCGGCCGAGGTCGACGCTCATGACCGGGGTGCGCAGCACGAGGACGATGAACGTCCCTCCGGCCTCCAGGTAGTAGCCGTCGCTGCCGCCCGGCCGCCGCTCGGCCTCGGCCTGCTCGTACCTGCGCCGCGTCTCCTCGATCCACTCCCGCGTGACCGGGCGCGGCGGGGCGGTGTCGCCCAGCTCCAGGTCCATGCCCGCGCGCTTGCCGACCTCGTACTCGTAGCGGTCCAGGATCCGGTCGTGGAAGTCCTGGACGTCCGCGAGCGGCGCGTAGAGGTAGCGGTTGCGCTTGAGGAAGGCGTCGAGCTCGCGCGGCCCCTCGTCCACGGTTCCGGCCAGCTCGGGGCCGAGCGCCCGCAGTTCGGCGGCGAGCGCGTCGACGAAGCGCTTGAGTGCCTCGCGGTCCCCGCCGCGCACGACGACGTTCAGCGTCGAACCGCTCGGGAGCCGCTCCCCGACGCGCCTGGCGACGATGACGCTGCGCTTGCCCTGGGGCAGCAGCTCGTCGAAGTCGGTCTTGAGCTCGAGGTGCGAGGCGCCGTGGGCCGCAAGCGCCGCCGTACCCAGGGCCACGGCCAGCACCCGCAGGGGGCGCCGGGTCTGCCAGTCGATGAGCGCACGGATCAGTCGCACGGGGTTTGCTCCTTCCGCGGCGTCAGCGTCCGCGGCGCGGGCGCCCGCGCGGCGTCCGACATCCGGCGTCCGCGGGGCGACTGAGGCCTCGAATCCCGTTGAAATTCTCCCGCGCAGGCGGGACGAAGTCAAGGAAGCCTTGACTCCCTCGCGCCGCGCGGGTACAACGGCGCCCGCACACAACGAGCAGCGGGAGGGAACCGGCCATGGCAATCGAACGCACCCTGTCCATCATCAAGCCTGACGCCGTCGAGCGCGGGCTCATCGGCGCGATCATCGACCGTTTCGAGAAGGGCGGGCTCAAGCCGGTCGCGGTCCGCCTCGAGCGGCTCTCCGAGGCCGTCGCCGGCGGCTTCTACGCGGTGCACCGCGAGCGGCCGTTCTTCCGCGACCTGGTCGCCTACATGACCAGCGGCCCGGTGGTGGTCATGGTCCTCGAGGGCGAGAGCGCCATCGCGCGCAACCGCGAGATCATGGGTGCCACCGACCCGGCCAAGGCCGCGGAGGGGACGATCCGCAAGCTCCACGCGCAGAACATCGAGCGCAACTCGGTGCACGGCTCCGACGCGCCGGAGACCGCGCGCACCGAGATCGCGTACTTCTTCCGGGCGACCGAGCAGCACGCCTACGACTGGAAACGCTGAGCCGGCGCGGCACCGGCGGCGGAGGAGGAGCGACGATGGCACGTGAGTGCGAACTGCTGGCGACCTGCATCTTCTTCAACGACAAGATGGCGAACTACCCCGCGGCGGCCGACCACCTCAAGAAGAAGCACTGCCTGTCCGACCCGGCCTCCTGCGCGCGGATGATGGTCGTCAAGGCCCTCGGCCGGCCGGCCGTCCCGCAGGACCTGTTCCCGAACCACACGAGCCGCGCCGAGCAGCTCATCCTGCAGCAGAAGGGGCTGATCACCCCCTGATCACGCTCAACCACGTCGACAAGCAGTACGGGGGCGAGTACCTCTTCCGGGACCTCTCCCTGCGCATCGGCGACGACGAGCGCATCGCCGTCGTCGGCCCCAACGGCGCCGGCAAGTCGACGCTGATGAAGATCATCCTCGGCCTCGTCGAGCCCGACGCCGGGGAGATCGTGCGCTCGCGCTCGCACACCGCCGGCTACCTCCCCCAGGAGGGGATCGCGCACGCCGGCAAGGCCCTGGCGGACGAGGTGGCGACGGCCTTCGACGACCTGCTGGCAATGCACGCGCGCGCCGACGAGATCGCGGGCGAGATCGACGCCCTCGCCGCGGCCGGCAGGGGCGACTCGCCGCAGGTCCACGACCTCGTCGAGGAGCTGGGCAAGATCCAGCACCACCTCGAGCACCGCGAGGGCTGGTCGATCCACTCCAAGGTCGAGGAGGTGCTGCTCGGCCTCGGCTTCAGGCCGGCGGACATGGGGCGCGACACCGCGGAGTTCTCCGGCGGCTGGCAGATGCGCATCGCGCTGGCCAAGCTGCTCCTGCGCGAGCCGACGATCCTCATGCTCGACGAGCCGACGAACCACCTCGACATCGAGTCGCTGACCTGGCTCGAGGAGTACCTCAAGGGCTACGACGGCTCGGTGGTCGTGATCTCGCACGACCGGCGCTTCCTCGACACCCTGACGCGCCGCACGATCGAGATCGCCAACGGCAAGATGGGCGAGTACAGGGGCAACTACTCCTACTACCTCAAGGAGCGCGAGGTCCGCCTCGAGATGCTGCGCGCGGCCTACGAGAACCAGCAGGAGCAGATCCGCGCGACGATGGCCTTCGTCGACCGCTTCCGCTACCAGGCCACCAAGGCCCGGCAGGTGCAGAGCCGGCTCAAGCAGCTCGACAAGATCGAGCGCATCGAGCTGGACGAGGAGCAGGGGGGCATCTCCTTCGACTTCCCGCCGCCGCCGGCGCCGGGGCGCATCCTGATGCGGCTCGAGGGCGTGACGAAGGCCTACGGGGAGCACACCGTCTTCACCGGGCTCGACCTGACGCTCGAGCGCGGCGACCGCATCGCCTTCCTCGGCTCCAACGGCGCCGGCAAGTCCACGCTCGCGCGGATCATCGCGGGACTCGAGCCGATCCAGGCCGGGACGCGCACGCCCGGCCACAACCTGATCGTCTCCTACTACGCGCAGCACCAGGCCGACGAGCTGGAACCGAAGAAGACGGTGCTCGAGACGCTCGAGGACGCGGCGCCGGCCGGCCTGCAGCAGGGCCTGCGCAAGCTGCTCGGCTGCTTTCTCTTCACCGGCGACGACGTCTTCAAGCGCGTCGCGGTGCTCTCCGGCGGCGAGAAGAGCCGCCTCGCGCTGGCGAAGATGCTGCTGACGCCGGCGAACCTGCTCATCCTCGACGAGCCGACGAACCACCTCGACGTGCGCTCCAAGGGCGTGCTCCAGGAGGCGCTGCGCCGCTTTGGCGGGTCCTACTGCATCGTCTCGCACGACCGCGACTTCCTCGAGCCGCTCGCGACCAAGGTCCTCGAGTTCCGCGACGGCCGCGTCTCGATGTTCCTCGGCGGCGTCAGCGACTGGCTCGAGAAGCAGCGGCGCGCGCGCGAGGCGGCGCAGGCGGCGGCGAAGCCGGCGGGCGCGACCGCAGTGCCGAAACCGGCGGTGAGGCCCGGCGCCGCGGGCCAGAAGACTGCCGGCGAGGCCGACAAGGCCGCCCCGAGGCAGGGAG
>DATDCY010000128.1 GCA_036524115.1 bacterium
GGCGAGCGCGCCGAGCGCGCCCTTGCCGGCGATCCCGCTCATCCGCAGGCCGTGGAAGCGCACCCACTCGCCCTCGCGCGGCACGACGCGCTCTTCCAGCCGCCCGGCCGCGCCGAGGTACAGCACGCGCGTGTCGGGCTCGGCGCGGCGGAACTCGCGGGCGACCGCGAGCCCCGGGAAGATGTGCCCCCCGGTCCCGCCGCCGGCCACCGCCAGCCCGAAGCCCCGCGCCGCCATCGCCGCCTCCCTCACCGCACCTGCGGCGTGACGCCGTGGCGCGAGATGTTGAGGAGCACACCCACCGCGACGAGGCTCGCCACGAGCGACGTCCCGCCGTAGCTGAGGAACGGCAGCGTCAACCCCTTCGTCGGCAGCAGGCCGGCCACGACCATGATGTTGATGACGGCCTGGAGGAAGAGGCAGAAGGTCAGACCGAAGGCGAGGTAGGTGCCGAAGAGGTCCGGGGCCCGCAGCGCGATGCGCATCCCGCGCCAGAGTATGGCGCCGAAGAGCGCGACCACCAGCACGAGGCCGAGGAAGCCCAGTTCCTCGCCGATGACCGCGAGGATGAAGTCGGTGTGCGGGGCCGGCAGGAAGAACAGCTTCTGGCGGCTCGCCGCCGGGCCGGTGCCGGCGACGCCGCCGCGGCCGAGCGCGAGGAACGCCTGCACCGTCTGGTACCCCTTGCCGCGCGCGGCGCTCCAGGGGTCGAGGAAGGTCTGGACCCGGTGCCACTGGTAGGGGTTGAAGTAGAGCGAGACCGCGACCGCCGCCGCGCCGACCCCGCCGCCGATCAGGAGGTTCCTGATCCGCAGGCCCCCGACGAAGAGCAGCGCGCCGAGCGAGGCCGCGAGGGTGATCGTGGTCCCGAGGTCGGGCTCGAGCATGATCAGGCCGAGGGCGCCGCCGACGATGGCCAGCTCCGGGATGATCGCCTTGGCCCCGTCGCGCAGGAAGCGCTCGCGCTTGGCCGCGAGGACGGCGGAGAGAAAGACCATGAGGCCGAGCTTGGCCAGCTCGGAGGGCTGGAAGTCCAGGGGGCCGAACCCCATCCAGCGGCGCACGCCGCCCTTGAGGTGCCCGAAGGGCGGGACGAGCACCGCGACCAGCAGGAGCAGGACGGCGCCGGCGGCCGGCAGGGCCCAGCGGCGGTACGCGCGGTAGTCGACGCGGTAGACGACGGCGAGCGCGGCGCCGCCGACGGCGGCCCAGACGAGCTGGCGCACGAGGAAGTGGTACTGGGGCTTGTGCTCGCGCACCGCGACGAAGGCGCTGGCGCTGTAGATCATGACGATGCCGAGCACGACGAGGACGATGACCGGCAGCGCCAGCCACACGTCCGGCAGAGACTTGCGCGGCATCAGCCCACCCTCTCTCTTTCAACTGCCGCCGGGGCCGCGCACATCGATACGCTGGTCGTGAAGAGGCGGAGCGGGGACGGGGCGGCGCCGTGCGGCCGCTGAACTGCGCGCTCGTGTCCGTGCGGGCCCCGACCCGGGGGCGCCTGTTCCCTTTTGCCGCGCCCTGGCGCGCACGGCATCCGCAAGCACTCACCGGCTGGCGCGACAGCCCAGTCGCCGGCACCTGGTGACTTCACTGACCCGGCCGGCGACTGATGGCCGGTCACAGGCGCCCCCGGGCCGGTGCCCTGAAGACAGTGAGGGCACGGTCCAAAGCGAGGGCGGGGCGGTGACGGGCGGCCGCATTGCGGAGCGCGAGGGAACCGCAGCGGCCGGGCCGGAGCGTCCCCGCAGGGGCGAAACGCATTGTTTGAGCCCCGCAGGGGCGAGTTATGCGTTTCGAGCGCAGGGCCGGACATGCTGCGGTCGAGCGCGCAGCTCAGCGGCCGCACGGCACCGCCCCGACCTCGCGACACGGACGACGGCGGCGAGACGGAAGTGAACAGGCGCCCCCGGGCCGTGGCCCACACGTGGACAGACCCGGTCACGGCACGTGCCGTCACGCGCGCCACCTGCGGGATCGTCACAGGGCATTCACCTCGCGTTTGAAGTGCTCGCCGCGCTCGGCATAGCTCGTGTACTGGTCGAAGCTCGCGCAGGCCGGCGACAGCAGCACCACGTCCCCGGGCTTGGCCAGCTCGGCGCTGCGGCGCACCGCCTCGCCCATCTCCGCGACCTCCACGATCGGCGCGGTCCCGGCGAGCTCCGCCGCGATCTTCTCTCGCGCCTCCCCCAGCAGCACCAGCGCCCGGACGCGCTCGCGCACCAGCGGCGCCAGCGGCGCGTAGCTGCCGCCCTTGTCCTTGCCGCCGAGGATCAGCACCACCGGGCCGGGCAGGCCGGCGAGCGTGCGCGCCGTCGCGCCGACGTTCGTCCCCTTCGAGTCGTCGTACCAGCGCACCCCGCCCGCCTCGCGCACGAACTCCGTGCGGTGCGGCAGCCCGCGGAAGCTCCGGAAGACCTCGCGCACGTGCCGCGGCGCGCAGCCGGCGAGCAGGGCCATCGCCGTCACCGCCAGCGCGTTCTCCTGGTTGTGCGAGCCGGCGATGCGCATCTCCGCCACCGGGAGCACCCGCTGGCCGAGGCGCTCGCCGAGGCGCGAGTAGATCCAGCCGCGGAAGAGGTAGACGCCGCGGCGCGGGATCCGGCGCATCGAGAACCAGGCGGTGCGGGCGCGGGCCGCGGCGGCGCGCTCGACCACGAGCGGGTCGTCCGCGTTGAGCACGAGGTCGTCGCCGGCCTCCATGCGCTCGAAGATCCGCAGCTTGGCGCGCACGTACTCCTCGTACGTGGGGTAGCGGTCGAGGTGGTCCTCCGAGAGGTTGAGCAGCGCCGCGATCCGCGGCCGGAAGGTCTCGATCCACTCGAGCTGGAAGCTGCTGATCTCCGCGACCACCCACCTGGCGCCGCCGAGGGCGTCCACCTCGCCGACGAGCGCGTTGCCGATGTTGCCGCCGACGCGCGCCGGGATGCCCGCGGCCTCGAGGCTGAGGCCGAGGGCGGTCGTCACCGTGCTCTTGCCGTTGGTGCCCGTCACGGCCAGCAGCGGCACGGGCAGGAAGCGGTACGCCAGCTCGATCTCGCTGATCACCCGCACGCCGGCGCGCCGCGCCGCCAGCAGCAGCGGGTCGTCCATCGGCATCCCCGGCGAGGGCACCACGAGGTCCTGGGCGACGAACGTCTCGACGCGGTGGCCGCCGAGCTCGAGCGCGACGTGCGGGTCGAGCCGGGCGAGCGCGCCCGCCAGCGCGTCGGCCCCCTTGCGGTCGGTGACGGTGACGTGCGCGCCGCGGCGCGCCAGGAAGTTCGCGGTCTCCAGCCCCGTCCGCGCCAGCCCGACGACCAGCGCGCGCCGGCCGGCCAGCTC
>DATDCY010000129.1 GCA_036524115.1 bacterium
TAACTGAAGGAGACTTTGTCCATCCAGAGCATCAGGCTATGTTCCAGCGTTACTGCGCTGGCAGAACGGCCGACGCTGTCGATCAGGCTCATCTCACCGAGCAGGTCGCCTGCTCCCAGGATCGAGATGATCACGTCCCGCTCACCCTGCTCAATGTGGATTTTTACAGTGCCATACAAAATGATGTAGACCGCTTCCCCCGGCTGTTCGATGGTCAGTATGTTGCGCCCTGCTTCAAACACACGGCGATGCGCACGCTGGGCAACCCAGTCCAGTTGTGTTGGCGTCAACCCCGCGAACAGTGCGATGTCCGCGAGCAGGTTGCGAGTGCTGTCTTTTTGGACCTCAGTCATTGTGCGCATATTTTACCTCTATCCCCTGAGCTACGGGCGCCATGCCTTCCAACGCGGCGCACTATGCCCGATCGGCCGGTGGCCGTCAACAGAGGTCTCCTCTGGTCCGCCACATCGGGGTCCGGACCTGGCGGGGCTATTGCGCCCAGATCCGCAGCGTGCCTACCGGCGACCGACGGACGTTGCCGGCGCGATCCCTGGCGGTGAAGATGTACTCCCAGCATCTCGGCTGCGTCTGCGGAGCCAGCCGGAGCACGTACTCTCCTCCAAGGGCATCGTAGGTCATCGCGCGCGGAGCGCCGAAGACGTACTGGCCCGTCGCCCGCAGGCGGACGGAAACATCCCGGACACCCGAAACCCCGTCCAGCGCCCGTGCGCGAAGGGCCGGGGCCTTGCCGATCGCGAAACCTGCAATGGTCCGATTCTCCAGCACGGGCGCCCTGAGATCGGCGGTGATGCCGTCGGAGTGACCCTCGAAGGGCGGCAGTCCCGCGGCAATGGCGCGCACCGTGAAGTAGTACTTCTTGCCGTGTGCCAGCGCGAGGCCTCCCCTGGTCGTCGAGAGGCGCAGTCCCACGGATCTCCAGGGCGTGACGTCCGCAAGACCGGGCGCGCTGCCGATGGCGTAGGCGAACCGATCGGCTTCGACGCCGCTGCGCTGGAAGTACCACGAAGCCTCCAGCGTATCGGCGCTCTTCGTGAAGGCGCCGCCGTCATTCACCACCGGGAGGGGCGCCGGCGGCGAGCCGCTGGGATTCGCGCTGGTTCGAGCGGCGCTGCGCCGCCACTGCGGCCATTCCGGCGGCGACGTGAAGGGCCGGTGGTTGGTGAACGCCAGAGCCGCCCCCGGCCACCGGCTGAGGAAGCTGACGAAGTCGGTGCTGCCGTCGCCGTCGATGTCACCCACGGCGGGCTGGGAATAGACGCCGCGGCTCTCGCCAGCGGGGAAGCCGGCGACCGGCGCGGCGTCCTTGCTCAGCACGGTGATCCGGCTGCTGACGCAGGATCCCGCGATGCTCTCGAAGCAGGTGCTCAGGACGATCTCCTGCACGCCGTCGCCGTCCACGTCGGCGATGGACGGCGCTCCAAGGGGAAACTCCGTCCCCAGCGGCAAAGTCCAGCGCACGGCGCCGGAGGCTTCGATTACGCGGACCATGCCGGCGGTCACCTCGTTCAGGATGACCTCCGTCCTGCCGTCGCCCTCGAGGTCCGCCGCCGCGAGCGGTCCCTCGCTGCCGATCGCGGGCCATCCCGGGACTTCGCCGCCATCGAGCTTGTAGGCGTGGGTTCTCGAGCCGGACAGCCGTTTCTCGCCGACGAGTATCTCGAGGCCGCGGCCGCCGTCGAGATTGGCCAGGACGGGATCACCGAGGCTGCCTTGCGCGAGTCGAGGCCATCCCGCGACCGCCTTTCCGTCAAAACGCAGGACCCACAGGGGGCTGGGACGCGGCTCCGGGTGGGCGCCCGGCGTCTCCCTGGAGGCGGTTACCACGATTTCGGGGCGCCACGCGCCATCCAGGCGCCCCACCGCCAGCCCCATGTCGACGATGAACCCGCCGTCGGAAGACCCCGGGGCCGACAGCTCGACGGGCCAACCAGGGAGCGCCGTGCCATCCCCGCGGAAGACCCCGACCCACGGGGGATAATCCGCACCGCACGCGACGACGTCCTTGACACCGTCTCCATCGACGTCGGCAAGCGCGAGTTCGTCGGGGTACATCGCCAGGCCCAGCGCCGACTTGGGGAAGACTGGCCAGCCCGCCACCGGCAGGCCGCTCTCCTGGTGAAACGCCTTGATGGACGCTTGACCCGGCCAACGAGAAGGCTCTCTGACCAGGACAACGATTTCCAGGTCCGAATCCCCGTCGATGTCCCCCGCCGCCATCCGTACCACGTCGGCGAAGGGGTCTTCGGAGACCGCCAGGGGCCAGGGGGCGTGCGCGGATCCATCGCCCCTGAAGACGTTCAGCCCCATATCGCCGGCGAGCAGGACCTCCTGCGCCCCGTCGCGGTCAAGGTCCGCGAGCAGCGCGTCGGCATCGGCGCCCGCCGGGGAGGGGAACGTCAGCGACACCGGCCAGCCCGGCTTCGAGGGCAGCGGGAGGCGGAATTCGAAGGTGTTCCTGAAGACCTCCCCGTCGGCGGCGATCTCGAGTTCGAAGCGGCAGCGCTCTCCCAGCGCGGCCCCGGGGCTCACGGAAACGACGAAGGGATCCGCGGCGTTGTCCTTCATCTCCCCGGGTCGCAGTGCGCCGAAGACGGCGTCGGCATCCTGCACCGTCACGACCGGATCGAGGGAGGCGAGCCGGACCCGGACATCGCCTGCGGCGGCCCAGACGTTCTTGAGCGTGAAGACCAGGGCCAGCGTCTCGCCGGCCTCCGGCTGACCGTTCACGCTGTTGCCCGGCCGGTCGTCGTCGACGAGGCAGTCGAGGTACTTCACGAAGGGACGCGGTGAGGCCGTCAGGGCCGCGTAGGCGTTGACCCTCCCGGACCCCATGACATCCGACGCCACCGGGTCGGCGGAGCCGATGATCTGCCCCGCGATGAGGTCGTTCGACCAGTCCGGGTGAAGCGCCGCGAGCAGCGCGGCGACGCCCGAGACGTGGGGAGCGGCCATGGAGGTCCCCTGCGCGCGGTAGTAGGTTCCCCCCACGGCGAAGAGGCCCGGCCCGAACTTCTGGTACAAGTCGGTGCCCTCCGCCCGCAGCGAGAGGATGTTCACGTACCCGTAGTTGGCGCTCAGGTCACGGGCCCCGCCTCCGGGGGCCGACACCGCGATCCTGGCGCCGAAATTCGAGAAGGCCAGGGAGACGTCGTTCCGGTCGGTGGCGCCGACGGCGATCGCCGCGGGATGATTGTTCGGGGAGTAGGCCGCGACGTCCGCGCTGTCGTTGCCCGCGGCGAAGACCACGACGCAACCCAGGGCGTGGGCATACGCCACGGTCTCCTCCAGCAACGGATTCGACGGCCGGGCCCCGGTCGGCCCCCAGGAATTGTTCAGGACGTCCGCCCCGTGATCGGCGGCGTACTTGATGGCCGCTGCGCAGACGGCATCGGTGGCGTTGTCGAAGATCTTGAGCGGCATGATCTTCGCGAGCGGGGCCACGCCGATGACGCCCACGCCGTTGTTCCCCGCCGCCGCGATCGTCCCGGCCACGTGGGTCCCGTGGCCGTTGACATCCTTGGGGTCCGCGTCGCCGTCGCTGAAGTCGTAGCCGATGACGGCGCCCGTGCCGTCGCGCAGCACGTTGTCCCGGATGTCGGGGTGGTTGTAGTCGATGCCCGTGTCGAGCACGGCGACCACGGCGCCAGCCCCCCGGGTCAGGTCCCAGGCGGGCTCCGGATCGAGCTTCTTGACGCCCCAGAGATCGTCGTACGGCTGCCCCCAGCTGCCCGCCGAGGCATAGTAGGGATCGTCAGGGGAGAATGTGGGCCTGTTGAGATGGTTCGGCTGCGCGTAGCGGACCTGCGGGTCGCGGGCATAGGCGGCACAGGCGGCCGGGACGTCCACGCCGGCGTCCTCGAACACGACGCGATAGACCCCGGCCAGCGAGGGAACCGCTGCCGCTGCGGGGGCGCGGTCGAGCCGCCGGGGAAATTCCTTGCCGAGGCGGTCCAGCCGCGCCTCGCGGGCAACCTGGGCTTCATGGAGCGCGGCCCGGGCCGCTTCGACGGTGACCGGCCCCTGGGGAAGACCGTCTCCCGCGTCCTCTTCGAGGAGCCTCTCGAATCGCCGGACCTTGAACCGGGCGTTGAGACCGTCCAGGTAGGGGTCCCCGGTCAGACTCTGGAAAGACTGCCCTGTCGCCTCCAGGCGAGCCGCCGTCGCCGACAGCAGAGAATCGTCCCGAAAGCGCACGATCATCTCGCCGGGACGATGGTCCTGAAGCGCTTCGCGACCGGCGACGGGGGGGACGGAACCGTCCTCCGAACGCGAGCGCGCCCTTCCCGGGACCGGCGTCAGCTGGAGAACGCACAAGCCCACGCATGCCACGAAAACAGACAGCCGACGAATGTTCCCCCATCGGCACATGACTCTTCTCCCGGGGCAGGCTCCGCTCTCGTGGCCAGTATACGCCAAGGCAATTCGCCAGCTCAATCGCCGCCCCAGCCTCGGCACGGCCGCAGCGGGAGGGCGTCGTGCCGGACAAGGTTCTGCAGGTTGGAGGAGGCCGATCGCTTTCCCCCGCCCGCGCGCCGCCGCAGTTGCGCGCCGCCCGCCGAGGCATTACATATTAGGGGTCGCACCACAGGACGGCCATCACCCAAGGGAGGCGCACCATGACGTACGCGGCGAAGGACTACGCGAAGCTCCTCGGCACGCCGGGCTTCTCCGAGACGCTCCTCAAGAACCACTTCACCCTCTACCAGGGCTACGTCGCCAACACGAACAAGCTCCTCGACACCTTCGCGGCGATGCTCAAGGACGGCAAGGTCGCGGCGCCCCCCTCCCCCGAGTACGCGGAGCTCAGGCGGCGGCTCGGCTGGGAGTTCAACGGCATGCGCCTGCACGAGCTGTACTTCGAGAACCTCGGGGGCGGCAAGCCCCTGTCGGCCTTCCCGGCGCTCGAGAAGGCGCTCGCAGCCTCCTTCGGCAGCGCCGGCGACTGGGAGAAGGACTTCCGCGCCTGCGGCACGATGCGCGGCATCGGCTGGGTCGGCCTCTACAAGGACGGGGACCGGCTGATCAACTTCTGGATCAACGAGCACGACGTCGCCAACCCGGCCGGCTGCAAGCCGCTGCTGATCATGGACGTCTTCGAGCACGCCTTCATGCTCGACTACGGCCTCAAGCGCGCCGATTACGTCGAGGCGTTCATGAAGGCCGTCAACTGGGAGGCCGTCGCCGCCAGAATGTAACCAATCGCCCGGGTCAGTCGGGAACGGTCTTTTCCGCCCCTGCGGCGTGGCGGATCGGGCTGCTTGTGCGGCGGGCACCAGCCCGCCTCCGCGCGCCCTTCCCCGCTGCCTTGCAGGAACGAAAAATCCCGCACTCGACTGACTCGGGCAGCGTGGGCACGTGCCGCCAATGCAACGAAGAGTTCGCGGTCATCGCGCCGGCGGTTCCGGTCGTGCGGACTTCTTGTTCCGCCGTCACGGGGAGTGTTAAGATTTCCGGGCCGCCGGCTGCGGTGAGGGGACGTCCCGATGAAGACGCAGATCGAGAAGATCAAGATCCTCTTCGAGACGCTGCCCTACATCCGCAAGTTCGCCGGCACGACCGTGGTCATCAAGTTCGGCGGCCACGCCATGGTCAGCCCCGAGCTCAAGGGCCTGTTCGCCGAGGACATCGTGTTCCTCAAGTACCTCGGCATCAACCCCGTCGTGGTCCACGGGGGCGGCCCGCAGATCGGCGCGATGATGGAGCGCCTCGGCATCAAGCCGACGTTCGTCGACGGGCACCGCGTCACCGACGAGGAGACGATGGACATCGTCGAGATGGTCCTCGCCGGCAAGATCAACAAGGACATCGTCGCCTCCATCCAGCGCGCCGGCGGCAAGGCGGTCGGCCTCTCCGGCAAGGACGGCTTCCTCCTCCAGGCGCGCCGCAAGAAGCTCAAGGTGACGCGCAGCGGCACGGCGGAACCGGAGCTGGTCGACATCGGCCTCGTGGGGGAGGTCACCGCCGTCGACCCCGACGTGGTGCGCGCGCTCGAGGAGTGGGACTTCATCCCGGTGATCTCCCCGATCGGCGTCGACGCCGAGGGGCACACCTACAACCTCAACGCCGACACGGCGGCGGCGGCCGTGGCGGCGGCGCTCAAGGCGCAGAAGCTGGTCTACCTCACCGACGCCGCCGGCGTGCTCGACAAGAACGGGGAGCTGCTGCCGACGCTGGATCGCGCCGCGATCGCGAAGCTCGTCAAGCGGGGCGTGATCACCGGCGGGATGATCCCCAAGGTCAACTACTGCCTCCAGGCGCTGGAGGGGGGCGTGTCCCAGACGCACGTCATCGACGGGCGCCTCGAGCACGCGATCCTGCTCGAGCTGTTCACCGAGCGGGGCATCGGCACGGAGATCCTCGAGGCGTAGCTGCCCGCGCGGCCGGGGCGCCTCCGGGGCGCGGCGTGAATCGCCGGCGCGGGAGATCGATCAAAAGAACCTGTCCGGACACAACCCACGAAAGGAGAAACGATGGCCGAGAACACCTTCGCCGCCACCGACGGCAACTTCGAGCAGGAGGTCCTCAAGTCGGCAGTCCCTGTCCTCGTCGATTTCTGGGCCGCCTGGTGCGTGCCCTGCAAGATGATCGCCCCGACCCTCGAGGAGCTGGGCGCCGAGTTCGCCGGCAAGGCGCGCATCGCCAAGGTCAACGTCGACGAGAACAAGGCGACCGCCGGCCGCTACGGCATCCGGGGCATCCCGACGCTGCTGCTCTTCAAGGGCGGCGAGCTCAAGGAGCAGCTCGTGGGCGTGCACTCCCGCCAGGAGATCGCCCAGCTGATCACCAAGCACCTGTAGGCCGGCGGGCGTCAGCGATGTCCGAAGGCTGGCTGGAGCGGGGCGCCAGGGTCCTGCTCGACAACTATTACCCGCCGCGCCTGACGCTGGTGCGCGGCGAGGGCTGCCGCGTGTTCGACGACGCGGGCCGCTCGTACCTCGACCTCATCGGCGGGATCGCGGTGACCACGCTCGGGCACTGCCACCCGGCGCTCGTGCGCGCCATCCGCGAGCAGTGCGGGACGCTCATGCACGTCTCGAACCTCTACCGCAACGTCCCCTCGGTGCGCCTGGCCGAGGCGCTCGCCGCCCGCGTGCCGGGCGCCCGCGCGTTCTTCTGCAACAGCGGCGCGGAGGCCAACGAGGCGGCGATCAAGCTCGCCCGCCGGCACGCGCACACCCGGTACGGCGCCGCCCGCCACGTCGTCGTCAGCGCCGAGGGCTCGTTCCACGGCCGCACGTTCGCGGCGCTGACCGCCACCGGGCAGGCGAAATACCGCGAGGGCTTCGAGCCGCTCGTGCCGGGGTTCCGCTACGTGCCCTACGGCGATGCGACGGCGCTCGCGGCCGCGGTCGGCGACGACGTCTGCGCGGTGCTCCTGGAGCCGATCCAGGGCGAGAGCGGCGTGCGCGTGCCGCCGCCCGGCTACCTGGCCGGCGCGGCGAAACTCTGCGCCGAGCGCGGGGCGCTGCTCCTGCTCGATGAAGTGCAGACCGGGATGGGCCGCACCGGCACCTTCCTCGCCTGCGAGGCGGAGGGAGTCCTGCCGGACGTCGTGACGCTCTCCAAGTCGCTCGGCGGCGGGCTCGCCCTCGGCGCGATGCTCGCGCGCGGCGAGGCTGCCGGCGCGTTCGTCCCCGGCTCGCACGCCTCGACCTTCGGCGGCAACCCCGTTTCGTGCGCGGCCGCGCTGGCGCTGCTCGAGACGCTCGACGCCGAGGGCCTGCTGGCGCGCGTCCGGGAGACCGGTGCCTGGCTGCAGGACGAGGTGCGCTCGCTCGCCGCGCGCCAGCCGAAGATCACGGGCGTGCGCGGCCGCGGGCTGCTCGTGGCCATCGACCTCTCGGTGCCGGCCAAGCCGGTGGCGCTCGCGGCCGAGGAGCGCGGCTATCTCGTCAACGCGGTGCAGGAGCAGGCGCTGCGCCTGGCGCCGCCGTTCGTGGTGACGAAGGACGAGCTGCGCGGGTTCATCGGGGTGCTCGAAGAGATCCTCCGCTAGCCCCACCCACCGCCCGGAGGTGCGCATGAAGCCGATCCTGGCAATCACGATGGGCGACCCGGCCGGCATCGGCCCCGAGATCGTCGTCCAGGCGCTGCGGTCCCGGCGGCTGTGGGACGCCTGCCGCCCCGTCGTCCTCGGCCGCAGGCCCGCCCTGGAGGCCGCGGCGCGCCGGCTCCGCGCGCAGATCGTCTTCGACCCCGTCGGCACCCGGATG
>DATDCY010000130.1 GCA_036524115.1 bacterium
GCTGATGAAGGAGGCGGTGGACGCCGTGTGCGCGCTGGTCCCCGAGGGGGCGCGCAGCTTCAACGTCCAGGTCTTCCACGCCTTCGAGGACGAGGTCGTCGACGCGCTGACCGCCGCGCGCACGCTGCCGTTCATGGCCGAGCGGCGGGTCGTGGTGCTGCGCGACGTCGAGAAGACGCGGCTCGACCAGGCGGGCCGCGGCGAGCTGCTCGAGGAGTACCTCGCGGCGCCGGAGCCGATGACGGTGCTCGTCGTCACGACCGGGGACGAGGACCGCGCGAAGACGCTCGCGAAGAAGCACGCCGGGCGCTGGATGCACGTGGAGTTCCGCGCCCTCGCCGGGGCGGCGCTGGCCAGGGCGCTGCGCGACGAGGCGGCGCGCCTCGGCGTGGGGCTCGCGGAGGACGGCCTCGCCGCGCTGCTCGAGAGCACGGGGGCAGACCTGGGGCGGGCGCGCAACGAGCTGGCGAAGCTGCGCGCGGCGCTCGGCGAGGGGGGCGTCGTCGACGCCGCGGCGGTCGAGCGCTACGTCGCTGGCTACGAGCATCACGGGGTCTTCGACGTGACGGATGCCGTCAGCCGGCGCGACCTGGCGGGCGCGCTGCGTCTGCTGGGCGAAGTGACCATCAAGGACGACGAGTTCCTCGGGTTGCTCGGCCAGATCGGCAAGCGGCTGCGGATCCTCTGGTACCTCGCCGGCGGCGACCGGGAGATACCGCAGGAATTTCGGCCGTACCCGGGCATGGTGGCGAAACTGGCGCCGGACGCGCGCAAGTTCACCCGCGCGGAGATCGAGCGCGGGCTCGAGGGGCTGCGGGCGCTCGACGACCGGGTGAAGAGCACGCAGGTGCCGCCGAAGCTCCTGCTGGAGCACTTCCTGGTCTCGTTCCTGTCGCGGTAACGACTCGGCTTCCGCATCTTCGTCTTGCGGCACCCTTGCCGTCCGCATGCCGATGCCGGGCCCCGGCCCGGGGGCGCCTGTTCCCTTCCGTCTCGCCCTCCTTCCCTCAGTCCCCGAGGGCACTCATCAGCTGCTCGACTGTCAATGCGCCGGCCACACTCAGTCGACACAGCAAGCGGCCGGCGCATTATGACCGCTCACAGGCGCCCCCGGGCCGTGGCCCTGTTCACGGATCGGCCTGTTCCAGAGCGGGGGCGGGGCGGTGACGGGCGGACGCATGTGGAGCGCGAGGGCACCTGGGCGGCCGGACCGGAGCGGCCCGAAGGGCGAAACGCATTGTTTGAGCCCGAAGGGCGAGTTATGCGTTTCGAGCAGAGGGCCGGACAGGCCCAGGTCGAGCGCGCAACTCAGCGGCCGCACGGCACCGCCCTGACCCCGCGGCACTGACAATGCCGGCGTTGCAGGTGGCGGCGGCGCGCAGCGCCTCAGAACAGCAGGCGGAAGAGCGCGTCGGAGAAGAGCATCCCCTCGGCGGTGAGGCGGGCCCGGCCGGCGGCTCGCGCGATCCAGCCGCGGGCGGCTCCGAGCGCCGCGGCCTCCGGGAAGAGCGCATCCCAGCCGGCGCCGTGCTCCGCGGCGAACGCCGCCTCGTCGAGCCCGTCGACCGTGCGCAGCGCGAGCATCGCGGCCTCGCCTGCGAACTGCCGTGGGGCTGGTTCCTCGCTCGAGGCGACCGCGCCGCCGCGTTCTCGGATGAGCCGGACGTAGGCGGCCGGGTCGCGCTCGTTCGCGCGGCGCACCGGGCGGGGCCGGCACAGGAACGAGTGCGCGGCGGCGCCGAATCCCCGGTATTCGCCCAGCGACCAGCAGTCGGCGTTGTGCCGGCAGCGCATTCCCGGGCGCGACCAGTTCGAGATCTCGTAGCGCTCGTAGCCGGCCCGCGCGGTCAGCTCCGCGGCCGCCGCGTGCATCTCCAGCGCCTCCTCCTCCGCCGGCAGCGCGAGCCGCCCCGCACGGAGCTCGGCGGCAAACGGCGTGCCCTCCTCGATACCCAGCGCGTACAGCGAGAGGTGCTCGGGGCCGAGCGCGATCGCGCGCGCCAGGTCGCGGCGCCAGAGCGCGGGCGTCTGTCCGGGCAGGCCGTGGATGAGGTCCAGGCCGATGTTGGCGAAGCCCTCCCGACGCAGCAGCTCAAAGGCCGCGAGCGCCTCGTGCGCGGAGTGCCGCCGGCCGAGGCGTGCCAGCAGCGCATCGTCGAGGGACTGCACGCCGAGCGAGACGCGGGTGATCCCGTGCGCCCGCCAGGCCGCGGCCTTTTCCGCGTCGATCGTGCCGGGGTTGGCCTCGAGCGTGATCTCGGCGTCCGGTGCGACGGCAAAGGTCGCGCGCAGCGCGGCGAGCAGGCGCCCGATCTGCGCGCCCGCGAGGAGACTCGGCGTGCCCCCGCCGAAGAAGACGGTCGCGGCCGCCCGCCCGCGCTCGGGCGCGGCGTCGATCTCGCGCACGAGCGCGTCGAGGTACGGCTCGAGCGCGCCGCGGGCCAGCGGCACGGAGGCGAAGTCACAGTAGCCGCACTTTGCGACGCAGAACGGAATGTGAACGTATACCCCGAAGGCTGGTTCGGGCTTCGGGGTCCTGCCGCTGCGCACCCCCGTCGTGCTCCCTTCGGTCCGCGCGCCGGGGGTCCCCCGCTCCGCGTCACCCCTACGCCCAGACAATGCCAGGTTCCTGCCGTTCCAACCGAGTGCTTCGTTGCGGCAGAGCGACTCAGCGGCTAGAGGGTAATGTTCAGGAGGCGCAGGGTCCAGTTCACCAGCCCCCCGGCCAGGACGGCGAACGGGGTGATGAAGGCGAGGATCGCCAGCGCCCGCTTGAGCCCCTGTTCCTTGACGATGACCAGGAAGTTGGCGACGCAGGGGACGAAGAGCGTGATCACCGTCAGCGCGACGACGGTCTGGTTGACGGTCAGCGCCGGCGGCTGCGCGGTCGCAAGCGCGAAGAGCCCGGCCGCCCCGTAGTCGCGCCGCAGGAAGCCGAGGATGAAGACGCGCGTCGTCTCCGTCGGCAGCGAGAGGAAGCCCTGGATCACCGGCGCCAGGCCGCGCTCGGCCAGCGCGAGCAGCCCGCTCTCGGCCGAGAGGAAGAGGATGAAGGTGCCGATGAGGAAGAGGGGGATCGCCTCGCGCAGGAACCAGACCACGCGCATCCAGGTCTTCATCAGGATGTTGCCCGGCCGCGGCAGGCGCAGTGGCGGGATCTCGAAGATGAAGTCCGACGGGGCGCCGGGGACCAGCCGCGAGCACCCCCAGCCGACGAGGACCATCGAAGTGAAGACCGTGAGCACGACCACCGCGAAGCCGGCGGGCGAGACGTAGCTCGTCAGCCCGAGGATCACCCCGAGCTGCGCCGAGCAGGGGACCCCGAGCGCCAGCAGCAGCGTGACGATGAAGCGCTCCTTGCGGCTCTCGAGGATGCGCGCGGTCATCGTGGCCATGGTGTCGCACCCGAGGCCGAGCACCATCGGCAGGATCGCCTTGCCGTTGAGGCCGATCACGCGGAACGCGCGGTTGGACATGATCGCCAGCCGCGGCAGGTAGCCGGAGTCCTCGAGCAGCCCGAAGGCGAAGAAGAAGGTCCCGACGATCGGCAGCACGATCGCGATGCCGTAGGTCAGGCCCATCGTGATCAGTCCGTAGTCGCCGGCGAACATCCGCTGCACGAAGGGCCAGGGCACGTGCGCGAAGGCGGCGCGCGCCGCGGGGTTCACGAGGGCGCCGAAGACCCGGTCCTCGAGGAAGTCGACGAAGATGCCCGCGCCGACCGCGCCGACGAGCCAGTAGAGCACGAACATCACCGCGAGGAAGATCGGGATGCCGGTCACCGGCTCGCGGCTCCAGCGTCCGAGCGTCTCGGCGAGCCGCGAGCGGCCCCGCGCGGCCTGCCGCAGGTGGCGCGCGACGACGATCTGCACGCGCGCGCGCCGCGTCTTGAGGATGACCATCTCCGCCGGCTGCACGAGGCGCGCGCCGGTCTCCGCCGCGATGGCGCGGATCGCCGCGACGGTCTCGCCCCCGTACTCCCGCTCCGCCCAGGCCTCGAGCCCGGGCTCGCCGGCGAGGAACATCAGGCCGAGGCCGCGCGCCGCGCCCCGGTGGCGCGGCAGCAGCGCGGCGATGCGCGTGAGCTTCTCCTCGATCGTCTTCCCGTACTCCACGAGCGGCCGGCCCGCGCGCGCGGTGGCCAGCGCGGCCTTGAGCGCGGCGAGTCCCTCGCCCTCGGGCGCGATCGTGCGGATCACGTCGACCCCGAGCACCTGCGACAGCTCGCGGACGTCGATGTGCACGCCCGCCTGCTCCGCCTCGTCCATCATGTTCAGGCAGAGCACGAGCGGCCGGCCCAGCTCCAGCAGCTGCGAGGTCAGGGTGAGCGCCCGCGTCAGGTTCTTCGCGTCCGCCACCTGCACGATGACGTCGGGCTCGCGGTCAAGCAGGATGTCGCGGGTGACCCGCTCGTCCTCCGAGTGGGGGTGGATGCTGTTGACGCCCGGCGTGTCGATCACGGTGTAGCGGCGGTCGCCGACGGTCAGGTGCCCCGTCGTCACCTCCACCGTGGTCCCCGGGTAGTTGGAGACGACGGCGTACTTGCCGGTGAGCCGGCCGAAGATCACGCTCTTGCCGACGTTCGGCTGGCCGACGAGGACGACGACGGGCCCGCCGCCGGCGGCCTTCGCTTCTCCGTGCTGGTGCACCTCGCCTATTCCTCCGTTCCTGCGGACACAAACCCGATACGTTAGCAGATGCGCCGCCGATCGCAAAGGAGCAGCGGCCGCGCATTGTGGCCTGTGGAAAATGCTGCTAGGATACGCCGACGGGTGCTGATCATAACCTTTTGACACGAAAGGAAATTCCACATCCCGATGGGATGGTTGCCCTTTCGCCCCCGCGCCGTGGGGGCAGGCCGGACGTTCGTGCTCAGCCTCGACGGCGTGGGCCACTCCTTCCTTCAGCGCCACCTGCCGGACGGGGCCTTCCCGAATCTCGCGCGCCTCTTCGCCGGCGGCGACCTGCGCCCGATGTCCACCGCGCAGCCGCCGGTCTCCACGCTGGTCTGGACGAGTTACGCGACCGGCACGGGGCCGGGCCGCCACGGGATCTACGGGCTGATCGAGCGGCGGCCGGCGAGCTACGATCTGTTCGTGCCGGGCTCGGGCGATGTCCTCGCCCCCACGCTCTGGGATTCGCTCGGCCGCGCGGGGCGGACGTCCATCGTCGTGAACGTCCCGGGGACGATGCCGCCGCAGCCGGTCCGCGGCGTGCTCATCGCGCCGGCGCGCGCCGCCTCGTATGAGGATGTCGTGTTCCCGCGGACGCTCGCGCCCTTCCTGCGGGGCATCGGCTACCGCCTCGACGTCGACGCGCGGGCGGCGCGCGCCGGCAGCAAAGACGACCTGCTCGCCGACCTGGAGGCGGCGCTGCGCACGCGCTTCGAGGCGGCCTTCTCGCTGCTGCTGCGCGAGCCGTGGGACTTCTTCCAGCTGCACGTGAGCGAGACGGACCGGATCAACCACTTCCTGTGGGACGACTACGAGCGCGACGCCCCGGGGCACGGCCGGGCGTTCCTCGCGTTCTACCGCCGGCTCGACGAGTACATCGGGGAGCTGGTGGACCTGCTGCCGCCGGGCGCGGACCTCGTGCTGCTCTCGGGCAACGGCTTCACGCGGCTGCGTCGCGAGGTGAACCTCAACCGCGCGCTCGAGGAGCTCGGCTGGCTCGAGTTCCTGCCCGGGGAGGCCCGCCGCCTCGGCGCGATCTCCCCCGACGCCCGCGCCTACAGCCTCGCGCCGGGGCGCGTGTACCTGCACCTCAGGGGGCGCGAGCCCCGCGGGCGGATCGCGGGCCGCGAGGAATATCGCGCGTTCCGCGAGGGGATCGCCGCGGACCTGCTCCGGCTCCACGACCCCGAGGGGGGGGGGGCGCTGATCGCGGCGGCGCTGCGGGGCGAGACCGTGAACGCCAACCCGGGGTGGCCGGAGTTCCCGCTGCCGGTCTCGGCGCGCCAGCCGGCGCCCTGCGACCTGCTCGTCGTACCCGCCGAGGGGTGCGAGATCCGGGGCCACCTCGAGCGCGAGAACGTCGCGGGCCGCGCGCAGCTGGCGGGCGCGCACGCCTGGGGCGACGCCTTCGTCTTCATCCGTGGGCGGCGGATCCGCGCGCGGGAGCCGCGCATCGTCGATGTCTGCCCGACGGTGCTCGCGCTCATGGGCGTGCGCGCCGACGACCCCCGCGACGGGATGAGCCTTGTCTAGCCGGCGCGCGGTCTTCATCGACCGGGACGGGGTGATCAACGAGCGCCTCCCCGGCGCGTACGTCCGCACCTGGGACGAGTTCCGCTTCCGCCGCGGCGCCCGGGCGGGCCTGCGCCTGCTGCGGGAGGCGGGGTACCTGCTGATCGCCGTCACGAACCAGCGGGGCATCGGCCGCGGCCTGATGACGGAGGGCGACCTGGCGCAGGTGCACCGGCGGATGCAGGCCGAGCTGGCGCGCGCGGGCGCCGCGCTGGATGACATCCTGCACTGCCCACACGATCTCGCGGCCGGCTGCGAGTGCCGCGAGCCGCGGCCCGGGATGCTCCTGCGGGCGATCGCGCGCCACGGCATCGACCCCGCGGAGTCGTGGATCGTGGGCGACTCCCTCTCCGACCTGGAGGCCGGGGAGGCCGCCGGCGTGCCGGGCGTCCTGGTCGCGCCGCGCGGCGCCGCGGTTCCGCCGGGCGTGCGCTCCGCGGGGACGCTCCTGGCCGCGGCGCGGCTGATCGTGCGCGGGGGCCTTCGGTGAAGGCGGCGGCCGCCGCCCTCGCGGGGGCCGGTCTCGGCCTGTTCGGCGCCGTCTCGGCGGCCGCACTCGCCTCGGCCTTCTGGCCGCTCGTCGCGCTCGGGCTGTGCCGGCTCGCGCTCGTCGCGGGGGGGACCGCGGCGCTGACCGCCGGCCTGGCC
>DATDCY010000131.1 GCA_036524115.1 bacterium
TGGGCAACGAAGCCATCGCGGCCGAACGTGTTCTCCGGAGCCGTTCCATCCAGCGGTACGAAGACCTCAGGATGATCAAACGGCGCCCGGTCGAAGCGGTTGCGCTCGTCCGTGAGTTCCAGCAGGAAGTCCACCAACGCCACCTTTTCGGCTTCCGACAGGTTCGACTGAACTTCGACGTTCATATTCACCATGTTGAAGTCGCGATCCGAGGCGTTGGTCATGGGGAAGTCACCGCCGCGAACGTAGAAATCAACCACCTGCCGCAGCGTCAGCTTGCCGCCGTTGTGGAAGTAGGGACCGGTGAGCTCCACGTTGCGCAGCGGGGCAGCCTTGAAGCTGCCCATCCTGCCCACCCGGTTGACGATGGGCCACGTGCCCATCTGGGCCTTGACGTCGCCGGGCTTATCGGTGAAGCCACCGAAATTCATGACCTCGGCGAAGGGGTTCGCCGGATTGAACGGCCCCAGGGTGTCCATGAACCCTTCGATCATCGCCAGGTCGGTGAGGGTGTTGACCATGCCGCCGATAGCCCCGCCTGCCTCGTCCAGTTCGGGTGCGAAATCGCCGACGGTGATATTGTTCACGAAGGGCCCCAGGTAAGGCGGCAGCTGAGGAGCGGCCGGCTCCCCATCACACCCCGGGTTGATCAGTGGGTCCTGCCCCGTCGGCTCGAAGAGCCCGAAGCACTCGACGTCCGGATCGGCGTTGGGCAGCGGGACCCCCGGCTCGAAAGCCGGCCCGGCGAGGTTCTTCATCATCAGGGTTGATATGGACAGCGGCCAGCCAAAGGCGTCATTGCCGCCCCGGCCGATGTCCTCTGCAATGGGTCGAACGCCGAGGTTGTAGATGCCGTTGTCCAGGAAGGCGGAATCGGCTCCGGTCCATGGGCTGAACCCGGGCAATCCTGTTGCCGTGGCGCCGGGATAGGCAAACCCATCCAGCGGATTGGCGACGATGCTCTGGTCGACGATGCGGCGTTCCACCGCGTCCTGACCGTTCTCGTTGATCTCAGCCTCCAGCAGGAAGCCCGAGATCACCCGGAGCCTGGCCAGTGGCTCGACGATGAGCTCGACCCCCGGTGCGGAGAATTCCGCGACCGCGTCCATCAGGTTGATCTTGCTGGTGAAGGGCATGGTGTGGTCGGTCAGGGTGGGAATGGCATGGCACTCGCCGCAGCGGCCGGTCCTGAAGTTGGGGTTCTTCAGTGACAGGTTGGAGGCAAAGAAGACATCCATCCCGAGGAGAGGATCCGGAGCGTTGGCGGCGCGATCACCGTCGGACACCACGAGGGTGCCGCCAGCGCCGCCTTCACCCGCGGGGTTCTGGAGAGCCACGACGCCCGGATCGCGCTTGAAGTTCCCGAAGGGCGTGAAGCAGTAGTTCGGATCCGCACCGGCCTGGCCGCAATTGAGCAGGTCCGGGACGAGCCCCGGCTCGCCCGGCTCACCCAGGGCCGCGAACGCGCCCGGGTTGGCATCCAGGAACTGGTCGAACGGTGTGTTGTCCGGGACCAGGATCTGGATCCAGGCGTTGATCGACAGCCCCCAGAAGAGGCTGAAGTTCGCTTCCATCTGCCGGAACTGGTTGGTGTCGGCCGCAACGGCCGCACCGTTGGCAACCGAGAGGACGTAGCCGTCGAAGGGGTCGTTGTTGTGAGTGCGGACCACGCCATCCGGGTCGAGCACCGCGACGGCGGCGGCCGGATAGATGCCGGTGCCGCACTGGTTTGGATGGATGTCGGGGCGGCCGTCCGTGTAGCAGCCATTCAGATGTCTGCCCAAGTTTTGCCAGAGCGCCGGGTAATAGGCCTGGCGGATCATGCCCGGGTAGCTGATACAGAGCCCGGGCTTGCCGAGTGCAAGTCCATTCGCCGGCGGATTGTAGCTTCCCGAGCGATCCGAGACGGCGAGCCCAGCACAAAGCGAGCCGCCCTGGTTGGAGTAAGGCCCCAGCACGCTGTCGGTCGGATCCACGAGCTGGTTGGCCAGTGGCGTCACGGTGCCCACGACCGTGGGGGAGCCCCCGATCGTGACCACATTCCCCTGCAGCAGCTTCTTGCCCATCTTGGCCCAGTTACGGCCCAGGAAGGACATCTCGAACTCGCTGAGGCCCGGACCCGTCGCCAGCGACGCGATGCTGGCGAAGCGGATGATCTGCCGGGTCGGCGTCAGGTTGCCCGCGTTACTGACAAAGACATGTGCCTGGGGGTCGGCCGCGCCGAACACGCTGCCGCCGTTGAAGTCATGACGAGCCCGTCCGTCCCAGAAGTTGTCGAAGTTGAACGCCCCGGCCTGCATGGTGGGGGTGTTGCGCGGCTCGACCCGACGGAGCCCCTGGAAGCCGGGAATCGGGTCGGTGGCATCCGCGGATCCTGCTCCGGAACGCAGGTCCGGCATGACCGCTTGAACCCCGTTGGCCGCGGGCTGGAAGGCCCCGATCGGGGCGATGTCGAGGAACTTGTTGAAGACGACGCCCATGGAAGACACGACATCGTTGACGTCGCTCTCGATGTTGCCCGCATCACACACCGTCACGGTGCCCGTGACGGGGTTGCTGAAGCGCTGAGAATCCAGGTAGCCGGCGGTCTGAGCCATGTAGGGGACCGCCGTCACATCCGCCGTAAGAGGCGTCGTGCACGCCGGATCGCCCGCGATCTCAGGGTTGGTCAGCTTGTGGAGCGGGAAGTCGGTGGCGACCAGGTCCCGCTCGTTGGGCTGCATGAGTTGGAAGGTGGTGTCGCCGCCGACGTGGTTCGGGTTCATCTGGTTCTTGGTCCGGGTGTCGGTGCCGGTGCCGTTGAAGTGGCACGTCCCGCAGGACTGGACGCCGTCGCTTCCCACCTGCATGTCCCAGAAGAAGGCCTTGCCGAGCGCGGTCGCGACCGCTCGGTTTCGGATGTAGTCGTTCTCGTTCGAATCCGTCACGTTGTTGGGGTCCGTGTTGACGAGATAATGCGGGTTGTTCGGGCTGCCCCCGGCCTCGGGCACCCTGAGCGAAGGCTTGCGCAGGCCGCCGGCGCCCGTGCCGGGGTTGCGCGCCTGGATGACGCCCCGCGCCGGATCGAAGAGTCGCGCGGTCGCGGGAATCGGGGTGCCCGTCGTCGAACCGGCGGGAAGCTGAATCGCCGGCACGGAGTATCCGGCCAGGTTGCGCACGCCAAAACCGAAATAGCTCGGTTCGCCAGGGTCGCCGCCACAGAGGGTCGAGCCTTCCGGGGGGGTAAGCTCCAGCGAGACGGCGCAGAAGTAGGGATCGGCCTCAACCGGGTTGTTGTAATCGATCTCGGCCTCTCCCGGCTCGATGCGGTCCGCGCCGGCGCTGATCGGCACGGGCGCGTACCGCCAGACATACCGGTCCGCGCTGAAGGGACCGGTTACCACCGGGCCGGCCGGCCCGGGGGCGGTGACCGTGCCATCGCACCCTGGGGTGATTGGCCCGAGAAGCGGGTCATCACACCGGACGAGTTGATCCACGGCGTTGAACGTGCCCGCGGGATACAAGGGGTTGATCAGGCGCATCTCCTCCCCGGTGGTCGGGTTGTAGTTCAGCGGATGGACCAACAGTGCCGGCAGCGTCACGCCGAAACTCGGACGGCGGGTCATCCCGGTGGCCCGATACGACGGGAAGCCATTGTCGTTCCCGGGGGTGCTCGGATCGAGCGTGACAATGTACGGATTGTCCAGGAGTTGCTCGATCTCGCTCCAGGTGGGAGCGTTCTTGAGCGACGTGAACGGAACCTCGGGTTCGAAGAGGAACGCGTTCGGCACGGTGAGGCCGGAGGATGTTCCGTTCGTGACACTATCCCCCGGCGCAGCCATGGCCGGAAGAACGGACAGCGGTCCCGCAAGATGCAAGGCGAGCAACAGCGCCAAGGCACGCGTCGCCCAGCACGTCTCCAACGTCTTTGTGTTCATTGCCTTCCTCCCTCATGTTGATCCACCCCTGCATTTGAAGCTTGCCCATTCTCACGGGAACTCCATCGCCGGCCCACCTCCCTTCCCTGTGAGAAATGAGAGAAGTCAATGAGAGAATGTCGTGCGCAGCCTCGTGAGACAATTGGGAGAAGACCCGCATTCTGCGGGCGTAGAACCACGCAGGGAGCCTTCGTATAACTACGGACTCAGAAGGTGGCGGACGAGTCGGGGATAGCGCGGGAGAGTAGGGACTGCCGCTAGGCGAAACCCTGCTCCAGCGCGTACTTGACCAAGTCGGCCATTCCCTTTATGCGCAGCTTCGCGAGCAATGACGCTCGGTGGCTCTCGACGGTGCGGACGCTGATTGCGAGAAGCTCGGCGATCTCCTTGTTCGTCTTGCCTTCGGCGATCAACTTCAGGACCTCTTTCTCGCGGAGCGTCAGCGGGTCGGCGATGTGCGCCCAGACCAGGCCCGTCCGCAGACGCAAGGAGAGATACCTCTTCCCTTGCCGGATGGCCGCGATGGCGGAAAAGAGGTCGGAGTCCGCGTCCTCCTTCAGGAGGTAGCCGTCGGCACCTGCAGCGAACGCCTGATGGACATATTCCTTGTGCATTGTGAGAATGAGAATCGTGGTCTCGGGGTTCCTTGCCTTTATTTCGCGGATCGCCTCGAGGCCGCGCAGATTCGGCATCGAAATGTCCAGGATGACGAGTTGCGGCATCTGCATCTCCAGGAGAGAGAGCAACGCCAGGCCGTCGCCGGCCTGCCCGATGACTTCCAGGTCGTCAACTCCCTGGATGATCCTGGCCAGCCCCTGTCTGAGGAGGGCGTGGTCGTCGGCGAGGACGATCGTATAGGTCTTCGTCACAACGAGGCTCCTTCCGGTGCGACGGGGAGACTGAACGTGATCCGGGTGCCCTGGCCTTCGCGGCTCCGGACCTGGACGACTCCGCCGATCAAGGTGATCCGCTCAACGAGCGTTCGCAGGCCGAGTTGGCGCGGCGGCGTTTTCCTCACGGCGGCGCCGTCGGGATCAAAGCCCCTCCCGTCGTCTTCGACGCTGAAGACGACTGCACCATCCCGGAGGTGGATGTCAAGCGACAACGTCCTCGCCCCCGCGTGTTTCACGACGTTCGTGAGAGCCTCCTGGACGGCCCGGTAGGCGCTGATCCAGTGCTCATGGGGAAGAAGCTGATCGATATCTGCGACCGAAGAGGCGACCGTGAGCTCCGGCCCCGACGGGAGGTTGTCGACCAGCCAGTGCAAGGCGGCTGTCAGGCCGAGGTCTTCCAGGACGGTGGGGCTCAAGTCAAGGGCTATCCTGCGCACGTTCTCGATGATTTCATCGATATACTCGAGCAGCCCCGCGCACTCCTCGCGTACGGCGCGCTGATCCTGCCCTAAGCCCCGCTCGATCACGCGCATCCTGAGCTTCATGACGGTCAGGGCCTGCCCCAACTCATCGTGAAGCTCGGTGGAAATCCGTTTCCGTTCCTTCTCCTGAGCATCGAGGAGATTGAAGCTGAGCCGTTGAATCTGCTTCCCCGTTTCCTGGAGCCTCTCCTCAGTCCGTCGGCGCTGTTCGATTTCGACCCGGAGTTGCTCGTTCGTTCGCCGCAGCTCCGCGGTGCGCTCATCAACCAGTTCCTGAAGGTGTTCGCGGTGCCGCGCCACTTCCGCCGCTTGGGCCTGGAGCAGCCGATTCGCCGCGAGCAACGCCTCTTCTGCCCGCTTCCGGCTCCTCTCGAAGCGCACCAGAGCCGCCGCCGCGGCGACCAGGATCGCGGTCCAGACCAAGAGGATGATCAGGAAGAGGCGCCGGGACTGCTGGTGGTTCTTGGCTTCCTTCGTCTCCAGGACATCCTCGAGATCTCTCGTCTTGCGGAGGACATCCTTGTAGACGCGGTCGAACCGCCTCTCGAGGGCCGGATCGATCTCGTTCTGCCCGGCGTTCCGCATGCGTTCGCGGCCGATGTCCTTCATTTCGGCAAGGAGGGACCTGATCTCTGCCGCGTTCTCCCGCAAGAGCGGCTCCGCGAGCGGCTCCGAGACCATTTCGTGCTCGGCCATGCCGCCGCTGAGAATGACGTCGGTGAGGTGGCTCGCCTTGTCGAGAGCGAACAGGTACTCCCTCGTTTCCGGCGAGGCGACGCCCGAGAGAGTCTCCTCCAAACGAATATGATAGGTCGCCGCGTGGATTTGGACGTCCATGATCGCGTCGATCAGCGCGGCGTTGGCTTGCTGCCTCTCTCTGATCCGGTCAGCCCTGAGGAGGAGAGCGATCGAGAACAGGCCGATCAGGAAAGCCGTCGCCGGCGCCCCTTTCCATCGCCACGGAATCCTCGAGTCCGGGACGGCATCCTTCATGAGGCGCTGATTACCACAATCCAGGAATCAGGGGAAGGATCACCCTCCGGGAAGCTCACGCTGCGGCTGCGGCTTGCCTCGAGCCCGCCATGAGAAGCACGGATCGCGCCCGCGACAGTGGCGCCCGAGCGCGGCACCAGCTCTCCGGCTTTCGCCGTTACCCGTTTCGGGCTGCAGGGCTTCCTGCTAGACTACGCCGCGGTCCAGCAACGAATCGACGCGGCAGGTGAAACGCCCCGAAGGAGGCATGACCGCCATGAAAGAGATCACGCTGCGCTACGGCATGAACCCCCAACAGTCGCCCGCCCGCGTGCTGCGGCGGGACGGCGGCGAGCTGCCCTTCGAGGTCCTCAACGGCTCGCCGGGCTACATCAACCTGCTGGACGCGCTCAACTCGTGGCAGCTGGTGCGGGAGCTCAAAGGCGCGACGGGGCTGCCGGCGGCGGCCTCCTTCAAGCACGTCAGCCCCGCGGGGGCGGCGGTCGGGGTGCCGCTCGCGAAGGACCTGGCGCGCGCCTGCTTCGTCGACGACCTGGAGCTTTCGCCGCTGGCGTCAGCGTACGCCCGGGCGCGCGGCGCCGATCGGCTCTGCTCCTTCGGCGACTTCGTGGCGCTCTCGGACGTCTGCGACGAGGCCACGGCGCGGCTGCTCGCCCGCGAGGTCTCCGACGGGATCGTGGCGCCCGGCTACGAGCCCAAGGCGCTGGAGATCCTCAAGGGCAAGAAGCAGGGCAAGTACGGCGTGGTGCGCATCGACACCGGCTGGGAGCCGCCGCAGACGGAGATCCGCGAGGTCTTCGGCGTCGCTCTCGAGCAGCGCCGCCACGACCGGCCCGTCACGGACAAGGACTTCAGCAACGTCGTCTCGGCCGGCAAGGACCTGCCCGCGGCGGCGCGGCGCGACCTGACCGTCGCCTGGCTCACCCTCAAGTACACGCAGTCCAACTCGGTCTGCTTCGTCCTCGACGGCCAGGCGATCGGCGTCGGCGCCGGCCAGCAGTCGCGCGTGCACTGCGTGCGCCTCGCCGGCCTCAAGGCCGACCTCTGGCGGCTGCGCCAGCACCCGAAGATGCTGGATCTGCCCTTCAAGGCGGAGGTCAAGCGAGCGGTGCGCGACAACGCGATCGATCAGCTCCTGCGCGACGACGTCACGCCGCCGGAGAAGGCGCAGCTCGGCGCGCTCTTCACGAAGCCGACGGCGGGGCTGACCGTCGACGAGAAGCGCGCCTGGGTTGCCGGGCAAACCGGCGTCGCCCTCGGCTCGGACGCCTTCTTCCCGTTCCGCGACAGCATCGACCGCGCCGCGGCCTCCGGCGTGAAGTACGTCCTGGAGCCGGGCGGATCAGCGCGCGACCAGGAGGTCATCGCGGCCGCGAACGAGTACGGCATGACCGTCGTCTTCAGCGGCGTGAGGTTGTTCCACCACTAGCCGCCGGCCGCCCACGGCCGGCCTGCGGCGATAGCCGCAGACTCCCTGTCTGCCTTGGTGTCCCCGGGGCCGTCTGCGTCCGCTTCACCGTATCATTAACATTTTCGTGTTGAACAAGCCGCCTCGACTCTCTAAGGTAACGGCCACAGCATCGCGGGGCACTCCCCTCGGCCCCCTGACACGGCTATGTCGCGAGGGACGGCAAGCGCTCGTGCGCACGGCAGGGGGAGGGGCGGGATGAAGCACAAGTTCACCTGGTTGGCGACGATCTTTCTCTGCGGCTGTCCGGTCGTGAGTGCCCAGGCGGCCCCGGTGCCGGCGGTGTTCCCGGTGACGGTGTCCGTGCAATCGCTTCCGTCATACGAGATCTACGACATCACCTTCGCGCTCTACGACCGTCCCCTGGGCGGGGTCGCGCTCTGGGCGGAGACGAAGAGGTACGCGATCCCCGCTTCGCAGCGGATCCTGCACAACCTCGGCAGCGTCAGTCCGACGTCGAATCCGATCGACCCGAGGCTCTTGAACAGGCAGCTCTGGGTGCAGGGGAGCGCGGTCATGAAGGGAGTCACGGTGAAGTTCCCCCGCGTGAAGCTCGGCGTCGTTCCTTACGCGGTTCGCAGCGAGACGGCCGGAGCGCTCGAGGGGAGGCTGGCCGCCGGACAGTTTGACGCGACGGGCGCGGCGGCCGGGGATCTGCTGACCGCTGACGGCAGCGGCGCGGCCTCATGGCAGACGCCGGCAGGGGGGGCCGGAGGTGTCTCCGCGGTGCTCACCCCCGTGGGAGGGGGGCTGCAGGGAGGCGCCGAGGGCGGGTCCGTGAGCCTGGGCCTGGTGACGAGCTGCGGCCCGGACGAGATCCTCAAGTGGAACGGCTCGGCGTGGGCGTGCGCGCAGGATGCGGTCACGAACGGCGGGGGGACGCTGACGGAAGTGGCCACCGGCGACGGCCTCACGGGCGGGCCGATAACGGGGACCGGAACGATCTCGGTGGCGACCGGCGGCATCGTCGAGAAGATGATCGCCGACGGCGCGGTGACGAACGCGAAGATCACCGGGCCGATATCCACGTCCAAGCTCGAGGTGGGGAAGGCGGCGGGCACCGTGGCGGCGGGAGACCACGCGCACGCCGAGATGGGCGACATCACGGCCGTGAACACCGCGGAGGGCTCCGGTCTGACCGGCGGCGCCGGATCCGGTGCGGTGTCGCTCTCGGTGGACACGGCGACGATCCAGGCGCGCGTGGGCGGAGCGTGCGCCCCGGGCAGCTCCATCCAGGCCATCGCCGCCGACGGGACGGTGAGGTGCGAGGTCGATGACGGCGAGGGCTCGACCTGGTCCCTCGCGGGAAACTCGGGGACGAACCCGGCCACCAATTTCATCGGCACGACCGACAGCTCGCCGCTCGAGCTGCGCGTCAACAACCAGCGGGCGCTGCGGCTGGAGCGGACGGTGACAAGTGGTGAGTGGAGCATCTGGTGGTATGCGGGGCAGAACGTGGTGGGTGGAGATGCCGGCAACTGGGTCACACCGCGAGTGACCGCTGCGACGATCTCCGGGGGCGGCGGGATTCGCGACGGCGCGGCAGCGGCGAACAGGGTCACCGACGTCGGGGGAACGGTGTCGGGAGGGTTGGGCAACCAGGCGGGTAATGCAGGGGATTTCGTCGACGACGGGAGACTCGCCACGGTTGGTGGTGGCGGCTACAACACGGCCAGCGGCGCGAACGCGACCGTCGCAGGCGGGGGCGACAACACGGCCAGCGGCGCGAACGCGACCGTCGCAGGGGGGGGCGCAAATACCGCGAGCGGCTGGTTCGCGGCAGTATCCGGCGGCGGTGGAAACACTGCGAGCAGCTACGCCGCGGCAGTGTGTGGCGGCTCCGGCAATAGTGCAGCCAACGAATACGCAGTGGTTGCCGGCGGCAGGCAGAACGTGGCCGGTGGCTACGCCAGCTTCGCTGCCGGATCACAGGCGAATGTTCGCACACCCGCCGAGTCGGGCGACAGCTATGGCGATACCGGGACGTTCGTCTGGAACGACAACAGCGGGGGCTCGTTCCAGTCCACGGGCGACAACCAGTTCCTGGTTCACGCCTCAGGTGGCGTCGGCATCAACAAGAACAACCCGAGCTGTGCGCTCGACGTGGCCGGGACTGCCAGCGCCACCGCGAGCGTCGGCAACGGGGTGACGGGGATCAGTGGAGATTGGGCTGCAAGCGGCGTCTACGGGGAAAATGCAGACGGGGTGGGCGTGGCCGGCCGCGCGGTCGGGATCGGCATCGCGGTCCTGGGCGACAACCCGGGAGGCCTGGGGAGGGCCGGAGTGTTCAACGGCGCGGTCGAGGTCAACGGAAGCCTTTCGGTGAGCGGCACGCTTTCCAAGGGCGGGGGCTCCTTCAAGATCGACCATCCTCTCGACCCGCGAAACCGGTACCTCTCGCACTCGTTCGTCGAGTCGCCGGACATGATGAACATCTACAACGGCAACGTGACCACGGACGAGCGGGGCTACGCGACGGTTGGGCTGCCGGCATGGTTCGGCGCGCTCAACCGCGACTTCCGCTACCAGCTCACGGTGATCGACGAGGCGGACGGCGAGGGCTTCGTGCAGGCCAAGGTGATCCGGGGCGTCGCGGAGAACCGCTTCACGATCCGCACGAGCGCGCCGGGCGCAACCGTCTCCTGGCAGATCACGGGCATCCGGCAGGATCCGTACGCGAACGAGCACCGCATTCCCGTCGAGGAAGACAAGCCGGTTGCGGAGCAGGGGAGGTGCCTGCACGCGGAGGCTTGCGGGGAGCAGCTGGCGCAGGGGAAGTAAGGCGGCGGGACCGGGGCGGCAATGAATGGCGACGGAGGTGGCATGAGAGGTGTGACATCAGTCCTGGTGGTGATGGTGGTCCTTCTGGCCGGCGTTTCGATCGTGCCCGGTCTCGCGGCACCGGTGCCCGCGGTCTTTCCCGTGACGGTCACGGTATCGACGCTGGCGGTCTCGACAACGCCGTACCGGTTCACCTTTGCGCTCTTTGACGCGGCGAACGGCGGCACGAGGCTCTGGAGCGAGAGCAAGACATATCGGCTGCCGCTGAGCAGGAAGATCACGCACCAGCTCGGAAGTGTGAACCCGGCCGGCAACCCCATCAGTCCCGCTCTCTTCGACCGGCAGCTCTGGGTCGAGGCAAGCGTGGGCGCGAGGAAGTTCGCCCGGGTCAGGCTGGGCGTCGTTCCATATGCGGTGCGCAGCGAGTTGGCCGGGACCATCGAGGGGCGCGTCGCGGCGGGGCAGGTCGACGGTACGGGCGCCCTCGCCGGCGACGTCTTGACCGTGGGCGGCGACGGCGTCGCATCCTGGCAGCCGCCGGCGGTTGGCACCGGAGACATTCAGGCGGTGCAGACGCCCCCGGGTGGCGGCCTGGAGGGTGGCACGGAGGCCGGTGTGGCGAGCCTCAGCCTGCTGAGGACGTGCTCGTCGGGCGACGTGCTCAAATGGGACGGTCTGGCGTGGGCCTGCGCCCCGGACACGGACACGAACCCCGGCGGGACGGTCACCGCGATCACGGCTGGCGCGGGTCTGACCGGCGGGACGATCAGCACGAGCGGGACGATCGCGGTGGACACTGCGACGATCCAGGCGCGCGTGGGCGCCACGTGCGCCCCGGGCAGCTCGATCCGCGCCATCGGCGCCGATGGCGCCGTGACGTGCGAGGTGGACGACGCGGACACCGGGGGAGCCGGCACCGGCTGGGCGCTGAACGGGAACGCGGGGACGACGGGGGGAACGAATTACCTGGGGACCAGCGACAACCAGCCGCTCGAGGTGCGGGTGAACGGCACGCGCGCCCTGCGGGTGGAGCCGACGGCGGGGACGCCCAACCTGCTCGGCGGACATGGCGATAACGCCGTGACGGCGCCGGCCGGCGGCGCGGCGATCGGCGGCGGCGGGCAGGCGGGTGAGGCGAACACCGTGACAGACGATTTCGGCACGGTGGGCGGTGGGGCCGACAACCGCGCCGGCGACGGGAGTGGATCCGCAGCGGACGCGCCCTACGCCACTGTCGGCGGCGGCCAGGGCAACGCGGCCCAGGCGCAGTGGGCGACCGTGGGCGGCGGGCGCTGGAACAACGCCTCCGCCAGCCACACCACCGTGGCCGGCGGGTGGGGCAATGGCGCGTCGGGGAACTTTGCGTCTGTCGGCGGCGGTCAGGGCAACAGCGCGGACGGCGCTGGCGCCACGGTTGCAGGCGGGCAGCAGAACACGAGCGGCGGGGTGCAGGCCACGGTCGGCGGCGGGTACCAGAACAGGGCGACGCAGATGTACGGCGTCGTGGCGGGAGGCACGCAGAACCAGGCGACCGGGCAGGCGGCGACGATCGGCGGCGGCTCGGCGAACCAGGCCGCCGGCCCCGGCGGCACGATCGGCGGCGGCGTGTTGAACGAAGCCTCCGCGAACGCGGCGGTGGTTGCCGGCGGGCAGCTCAACGAGGCGAAGGGCGAATACGCCGCGGTTGCCGGCGGGACGCACAACGTGGCCGGCGGGCTCGGCGCCGCGGTCCCCGGGGGCCGGCACAACCAGGCGGGGGGCGAGACCAGCCTCGCGGCAGGCTATATGGCGGTGGTGCGCGGCGCGGCGGACAGCGGGGACGGCAACGGCGACGAAGGGACGTTCGTCTGGGCGGACGCGCAGGGCGTGCCCTTCGTCTCCACCGCACCCAACCAGTTCCTGGTGCGGGCCCAGGGCGGCGTCGGCGTCAATCGGAACGACCCGTCCTCGGCGCTGGACGTGAACGGCACCGTGACGGCGACGGGTCTGCGGCTGACGACGGCGCCGGCGGCCGGTTACGTCCTGACCGCCGACGCCGGCGGCAACGGCTCGTGGCAGCCGCCCGCGGCGGGTGGAGGCGGGACCGTGACCCAGGTCGCCAGCGGCGCAGGGCTCACGGGCGGGCCGATAACGGGGACCGGAACGATCTCGGTGGCGACCGGCGGCATCGTCGAGGCAATGATCGCCGACGGGGCCGTGACGGATGCCAAGATCGCCGGACCGATCGGGACGACGAAGCTCAACGTGGGGACGGCGGCCGGCACCGTGGCGGCGGGGGACCACGCGCATGCGGGAATGGGCGATATCACCGCCGTGAACACCGCGGACGGCTCCGGCCTGACCGGCGGCGCCGGATCCGGTGCCGTGTCGCTCGCGGTCGACACGACGACGATCCAGGCGCGCGTGGGCGGAGCGTGCGCCCCGGGCAGCTCGATCCAGGCCATCGCCGCCGACGGAACGGTGACCTGCGAGGCCGACGACAGCGGCGAGGGCTCGACCTGGTCCCTCGCCGGAAACTCGGGGACGAACCCGGGCACCACCTTCGTCGGCACGACCGATGACGTGCCGCTCGAGTTGCGGGTGAACAACCAGCGGGCGCTGCGGCTGGAGCGGGCGACGACGACCGTCGAGGCCAACACGTTTGCCGGGGTGAACGTCGTGGGTGGGGATGCCGGCAACGGCGTCACGGCGGGAGTCACCGCAGCGACTATCTCCGGGGGCGGCGGGACATTCAACGGCGCGGCAGCGGCGAACGAAGTCACCGACCTCGGGGGGACCGTGTCGGGCGGGTGGCAAAACCGGGCCGGTGACGGCCAGGGAACCCTGGACGATCGTGCGTTCGCCACCGTAGGGGGCGGCGGCGGCAACCTCGCGACGGGCCGATACGCAACGATCGCAGGCGGCGCAAGCAACTGGGCGACCGATGACTACGCCGCTGTCGGCGGCGGCGGGCTCAACCAGGCAGCCGGCTACAGCGCAACCGTCGGAGGAGGGTGGTCCAACCGCGCGAGCGGCTACGCCGCAACAGCGGCTGGAGGCCGCTCAAACGTGGCAAGCGGCGGCTATGCAGCCCTTGTCGGGGGTGATGGCAACACCGCGAGCGGCATGTATGCAGGCATCGCCGGAGGCTACGGCAACACTGCGAGCGGCGCCATGTCGATGGTTGCCGGTGGCGCGCAGAACGAGGCTGGAGGCCGCTTCAGTCTGGCTGCCGGCAGACGGGCCAAGGTCCGCAATCCGGCCCAATCGGGCGCTGCCGACGGCGACGAGGGGACGTTCGTCTGGGCCGACTCGGCCGACGCGGATTTCCAGTCCACGGGCGACAACCAGTTTCTGATTCGCGCCGCGGGCGGCGTGGGCATCAACAGGAACAGCCCAAGGTCTGCGCTCGACGTGGCTGGGACTATTTCTGCGAACAGCACATCGGGCAACGGCGTCCAGGGGACCAGTTACGTCGAAGGAGCGAGCGGCGTTTATGGGGAGTCTATCGGCGCGGGCTACGGTGTTGCGGGAAGAGCCTGGGGTTTTGACACAGCCATCTTCGGCGACAACCCCGGGGGAGACGGCCTCGCCGGGCTGTTCAACGGCAGGGTCTACGTCGGCGGCGACCTCGACGTGGCCGGCACGCTCACCAAGGGCGCCGGCTCGTTCAGGATCGACCACCCGCTCGACCCGCGAAACCGGTACCTCTCGCACTCGTTCGTCGAGTCGCCGGACATGATGAACATCTACAACGGCGTCGTGATGACCGACGAGCGCGGCTACGCGACCGTGGGGCTGCCGGCGTGGTTCGGCGCGCTCAATAGGGACTTCCGCTACCAGCTCACGGTGATCGGGTCTGGCGAGACCTGGGCCCGCGCCCGCGTCTTCGAGGAGATGAAGGAGGACCGCTTCGTCATCCAGACCGACGTGCCGGGCACGAAGGTCAGCTGGCAGGTCACGGGCATCAGGCAGGACCCGTACGCGAACGCGCACCGCATTCCCGTCGAGGAGGACAAGCCAGTCGCGGAGCGGGGCACGTGCCTGCACGCGGAGGCCTGCGGGGAGCAACTGGCGCAGGGACAGTAGGAGCGAATCGAAAGCGGCGGCGCGGGCGGCTACCAGCCTGCGCCGCCGTCAGTCCTTCGCCGGCCCCTCGCGCTGCGTCAGCAGCTCCAGCGCCTTCTTCTGGGCGGCGCCGCCGGCCGCGGCCTCTTCGAGGAGCTTGGCACGGTCCGGGCCCGCGCACTGCTCGGCCGAGGGGCACCAGGCGAGGCAGCCGATATCCATGCGCTCGTTGAAGACCATGGTGCCGCACTTGCGGCAGCGGCGCTTGAGCTCGTCCTTGAAAAACTCGAGCTGCTCGCCGCAGTTCTTGCACGCCACGTCGTACACCGCTTCTGGACCCCACTTCTGGGTGTCCTGGCCCGGGCATCTCACCATCGGCATCTCTCGCCCCTCTCTGTTCGTCTTGTCCTGCAATCAGTCTAGGGGGTGCGCGCGATCCGCACCTTGACCTGCGTCAAGTCGCGGCGAGCGCCTTGCCGGCCTCGTAGGCCTCCTGGAGGGCGGTCGGGTGCTCGCGGATCGCGCCCTTGGCATCCACGCCGCGGAAGGGGAGGAAGGCGTGCTCGGGGACGCTCACGGTGCGGAAGAAGGCCGTCACGGTGGAGTTGGCGCACTCGGCGTGCTTGACCATCTTCATGCCGCCGACTGTCAGGAAGAGCCCCTTGCGGCCTGCCGGGCCGGCGGGAATCTCGCGCTTGAGCAGGTACTTCTCGCACCAGAGCGCCTGGCAGCGGTCGATCATCGCCTTGGCTTGGGCGGGGATGCCGGAGAAGAAGATCGGACTGGCGAGGATGATGCGGTCGGCCTCCCGGATCGCGGCGTAGATCTTCGGCATCTCGTCGCCCTCGATGACGCAGGCGCCGGTCTCCTCGCAGCCGCCGCAGTTGAGGCAGCCGTGGATGTTCATCTGCGCAAGCCTGAAGAGCTCCACCGCGTGGCCGCCCTCCTGCACGCCGCGCATCGCCTCGTCGAGCAGGATCGACGTGTTGCCGCCCTTCCTCGGGCTGCCCAGGAACGCCATGATGCGCATCCGCACCCCCCTCCCGCCGGAGAATCTGCCTTCTACTTCCTCCATCTAAGATGCGCCGCCCGCACAGCGGGATGCAAGCCGTTCCCGGTCGATCCGGGAACCTGACTTTGAAGGAGTGAAATCGGGCGCAATCCCGTGCTAGACTATACAGACTGCCGTCCGGCAAGAGCGGCCGGCGACGATCATGGGAGCCGAGAGATAGCGGTGGCAAAGCTCAATTGTTGGGAGTTCACGAAGTGCGGCCGGGAGCCGGGAGGCGTCAATGCCGCGGCGCAGGGCGTCTGCCCGGCCGCGTCGGAAAACGCCCTCGACGGAGTGCATGGCGGCGTGAATTCGGGCCGCGCCTGCTGGGTGCTCGCGGGGACCTTCTGTGGCGGCGAAGTCGTGGGCAGCGCCGCGAAGAAGATCGCTTCCTGCAAGGAATGCGCGTTCTACAAGCTCGTCATGGCGGAGGAGGGCGAGTCGGCGCTCCCCACCACAAGCCTGATTCGCCGGCTGAACTGCGCCGGGAGGTTGGACTGACGTGGCTTATTCCTTCGATTTCTATAATGTTTTTTGTTTCTTGACAGACCAAGGCGACTTCCCGAAAATCCATCGGTCGATCCTGGGAAGACCGCCGGGAGGGGAGAGATGCCAGCTGGAGCATTGAAGCTCAGTTCCGCTCAGTCCCTCGCGCAGGAAGTCGCCCGCCGCTCGGGCCAGAATCTTCTCGCCTGCTATCAGTGCCGTCGGTGCGCCGCCGGCTGTCCGGTCGGGAAGGAGAGCGGCGTCACGCCGGACCGCCTGATCCGGATGCTCCTGCTCGGCGACGAGCAGGGGGCGCTGGACAACCTGCTGGTCTGGAAGTGCCTCGCCTGCTACACCTGCGGCACGCGCTGCCCGAACGACATCCAGACCGCGCGGATCACCGAGGTCCTCAAGCAGATCTCGAAGGCGCAGCACCGCGAGCCGCTGCTGCCGCGGGTTGCCGCCTTCCACGGCGCCTTCGTCAAGGCGGCGGGGCAGGCGGGGCGCTTCAACGAGCTGGTCGGCATGGGGATGTACGAGGCGCAGGTCGCCGCCGGCGAGCTGAAACGAACCGGCCTCAAGGGCGTCATAGCGGAACTGAAAGGCCAGGCGAAACTGGGCCAGGCGATGATGAAGAAGAAGCGGATGCACGTGAAGTACGAGACGGTGAAGAACAAGGGCGAGATCAAGGCCCTCTATCGGAAAGCGGGGCGGTGACGATGGCTGCGCCGGTGAAGGCCGAGATCGCCTACTTCCCGGGCTGCTCGCTGCACGCCTCCTCCGAGCTCTACGACCGCCAGTGCAAGACGGTCCTCGCGAAGCTGGACGTCGCGCTGCGCGAGATCGCGGACTGGAACTGCTGCGGGGCGACGTCGGCCGCCAAGGTCGACGACTTCCTCGCCATCGCCCTGCCGGCCCGCAACCTCGGCATCGCCGACGCCACCGGCCTGGCGGAGATGATGATCCCCTGCTCCTCGTGCTACAGCCGGACACTGGTCGCGCAGCGGCGCCTTGCCGCCGACCCGGCGCTGGCCGCCGAGGTCAACGCCGAGATCGGGCAGAAGGTCACCGGCAGGATCAAGGTCTCGAGCATCCTCGAGGTGCTGCTGCCGAAGGTCGCCTCGCGCGAGCTGCAGCGCAAGGTCACGAAGCCGCTCGCCGGCCTCAAGCCGGCCGCCTACTACGGCTGCCTCCTGACCCGTTTCCCGAGCGCCGTCCCGGTCCCGGACGACGTCGAGAACCCCCAGGGCATGGAGGTCGTCTGCGCGGCGCTCGGCGCCGAGCCGGTGGAGTGGGGATACAAGACCGACTGCTGCGGGGCGTCGGCGGCGATCAACGACGCCGACCAGGCGCTGCTGCTGATGTCGCGGATCATCAAGGACGCGGTCGCCCGCGGCGCCAACTGTTTCGTCACGACCTGCCCGATGTGCCAGCTCAACCTCGACGCCTACCAGGGGCAGGTCCGGGAGAAGCACGGCATCCGCGAGCGGCTGCCCGTCTACCTGATCACGGAACTGGTCGGGCTCGCCCTCGGCATGGGCGCGAGCGAGCTGCAGATCGACCGGCATCTCGAGGAGGCCGTTGACCTCCTGAAGAAACTGAGGTTGGCATGAGCGTTCTCTCATCCAGCGGCAAGCGCGGTTCCGTCCTGGTCGTCGGCGGCGGCATCGGCGGCATGCAGGCCGCCCTGGACCTCGCCGACAGCGGCTTCAAGGTCCACATGGTGCAGCGGGAGTCCTCCATCGGCGGGACGATGTCCTCGCTCGACAAGACCTTCCCGACCGGCGACTGCGCGATGTGCATGATCTCGCCGAAGATGGTCGCCGCCGGCCGGCACCTGAACATCGAGATCCACACCCAGGCCGAGATCACGGGGCTCGAGGGCGAGGCCGGGAACTTCCTGGCGAAGGTCCGCAAGAAGTCGCGGTTCATCGACCCGTCCAAGTGCACCGGCTGCCTGGCCTGCGTCGAGAAGTGCCCCGTCGAGATGCCGAGCGAGTACGACCAGGGGCTCATCAAGCGCACGGCGATCAACCGCCGCTACGCGCAGGCGGTCCCCGGCATCGTGACGATCGACAAGGCGGGGATCTCCCCCTGTCGCGTGGACTGCCCGGCCGAGGTCAACGCCCACGCCTATGTGACGCTCACCGCCAAGGGGCGCTACCAGGAGGCCCTCGACGTCGTGCGGCGGACGAACCCCTTCCCGGCCTCCATCGGCCGGGTCTGCACGCACCCCTGCGAGAGCACCTGCCGCCGCGGGGACGTCGACGCGCCGGTCCAGATCTGCTACCTCAAGCGCTTCCTGACCGATTGGGAGGACGCGCACGGCGGCTTCAAGGCGCCGGCGCTCCCCGCCGAGAAGCTCGAGAAGGTCGCGGTCGTCGGCTCCGGCCCGGCGGGCATGACCTGCGCGCGCGACCTGGCGCTGAAGGGCTACCGGGTCACCGTCTTCGAGAAGCTTCCCGTCGCCGGCGGCATGCTGCGCGTTTCCATTCCGGCATACCGTCTGCCGAAGGACGTCGTCCAGAAGGAGGTCGACCAGATCGCCTCCCTCGGCGTCGAGGTCAAGGTCAACCAGGCGCTCGGCAAGGACTTCACGATCGACTCGCTCCTGGCGCAGGGGTACAAGGCGGTCTTCCTGGCGCTGGGCACCCACAAGGGCCTCAAGCTGCAGATCCCGGGCGAGGACGACATCGCCGGCGTGCTGGACGCCATCACCTTCCTGCGCGAGGTCAACCTCGACAACAAGCCGGACTTCAAGGGGAAGAAGGTCGTCGTCGTCGGCGGCGGCAACGCGGCCATCGACGCCGCGCGCTCCTCGCTGAGGCTCGGCGCCGAGGTCGCGATCGCGTACCGGCGCACGCACGCCGAGATGCCCGCCAACGCCTGGGAAATCGAGGAGGCCGAGGTCGAGGGCGTCAAGATCCAGGAGCTCGTCGCGCCGGTCCGGGTCGTCGGCAAGGACGGCAAGGTCACCGGCCTCGAAGTCCAGAAGATGCAGCTCGGCGAGCCGGACAAGAGCGGCCGGCGCCGCCCGGTGCCCGTCGAGGGCTCCAACTACGTGCTTCCCTGCGACGTCGTGATCTCGGCGATCTCGCAGGAGCCGGACCTCGCAGGCCTCGAGAAGGAGAGCCTCAGGACCACGAAGTGGAGCACCTTCGACGCCGACCCGGTGACGCTGGCGACGAGCCGTCCGGGCGTCTTCGCTGGCGGCGACGCGGTGAGCGGGCCGAGCACCGTCGTCCAGGCGATCGGCATGGGGCGCGACGGCGCCGAGTCGATTCACCGCTACCTGCGCGGGCTCGACATGCAGGAGAACCGCCCGAAGCTCAAGGACCGCGTGAAGTTCATCAAGGACATCGCCAAGGTCAAGCAGGCGGCGAAGGCCGAGATGCCCAAGCTGCCGCTGGCCGAGCGCCGCGGCAACTTCAACGAGGTCGAGCTGGGCTTCCCGGAGCCCGTCGCGATGCAGGAGGCCGGGCGCTGCCTCAACTGCGCCGGGTGCTGCGAGTGCTACTACTGCGTGGACGCGTGCCTCGCGAAGGCGATCGTCCACGACGCGCCGTACGAGGAGGACCTCGAGCTGAACGTCGGCGCGGTGATCCTCGCGCCGGGCCTCGAGCTCTACGATGCGAAGGTGCGCGGCGAGCTCGGCCTCGGGCGCTGGCCGAACGTCGTGACTTCGATCCAGTTCGAGCGCATCCTCTCGGCCTCGGGTCCCTCCAAGGGCGTGGTGCAGCGCCCGTCCGACGGCAAGCACCCGGTCAAGGTCGCCTGGATCCAGTGCGTCGGCTCGCGCGACCCGCACAACGCGAATCCCTGGTGCTCCTCGGTCTGCTGCATGTACGCGACCAAGCAGGCGATCATCGCCAAGGAGCACGACGCGCGGATCGAGCCGAAGATCTTCTTCATGGAGATGCGCGCGTTCGGCAAAGACTTCGACAAGTACGTCGAGCGCGCGAAGAACGAGTACGGCGTGAAGTACCAGCGGGCGATGGTCTCCGCGATCAAGGAGGAGCCCGGCACCGGCAACCTCGTGCTGCGCCACGCGCTCGAGGACGGGACGCTCGTCGACGAGACCTTCGACATGGTCGTGCTCTCGGTGGGCTTCCAGCCGCACAAGGACGCGCTGCGGCTCGCCGAGGTCTGCGGCATCGAGGC
>DATDCY010000132.1 GCA_036524115.1 bacterium
TAGAACCTATCTCAAAACTGTTTGAGCAAGATGCAGATTGAAGCGAGCTGGACGAAGCCGAGGAAGTTCTCGGTATAGTACTCCCAGCGGACGACGAGACGACGCTGCCAATGAAGCCAAGACCAGAAGCGCTCGACGAGCCAGCGACGTTTGTAGCGGCGAAGCACGCGGCCGTCCTGCGTCTTGAGCATCCTCCGGTTCTTGCGGTGAGGGGCGATCATCTCGACGCCTTCTTCCGCGAGCTCCGCATCCAGCTTGTCGCTGTCGTACGCCTTGTCGCCGATGAGCTTCTCGGGCTTGGCCTCGATCATGTAGAAGTCAAAGGTCAGCTGCACCAGCGTGACTTCGTGGTGATTGGCGGCGTGCGTCGTGACCGCAAGCGGAAGGCCGTTGCGATCAACGATTCCCATGATTTTCACGCCCTTTCCGCGCTTCGTCGGCCCGATGTTGTCCCCGCCACCCTTGGCCGGCGAGAACGTCGCATCGATGAAGCATTCAGATGGATCAAGGGCTCCGGACTCACGCAGCACGTTGGCCAGCTGGCACAGGGCATCACGCAGCACATCGTTGCGGCACCACTGCTGAAAGCGGCGATGCACTGTCTTGTAGTTCGGATAGCACTGCGGAAGCATGTGCCACTGAGCGCCCGTATTCAGGATCCAGAGCGCGCCCTCGAGCACCTGCCGAGCTGGAATGGGTTTGCGTCCAGGACGATCGTCCGGGTAGCTCTCTTCCGGAAAATGCTGACGGATGCGATCCCACTGTTCGTCCGTGAGTCGCAGTGCCATGCCTCATGATAGCGCCTGAAATGCCGAGGCCAAAGTGAAATCCGAATTTGAGATAGGTTCTATACATATGTCAACCTCACAGGCGCTGACTTCAGCGGCGCCAACCTCTACCTCGCTACGTTTGCATCCGGCACCCTGAGAACAGGCATTGTGTGGGGCAACACCACATGCCCCGACGGTACGAACAGCAGCACGAACGGCACCTCGCCGGAGTCCTGCATCGGTCACGGTATGTAAGCATATCCGCGGTTGTGGAACTCTAGTGTCGCCTCTGGAGGCAATGAAAGTGATCGAAGCGGAGTACAAGGCCCTAATCGATCGGGACAAGACACTGGTAGAATTCAATACGCACTTTCAGCAGCTCGGCGTCATGCTCCGGGACATGGTTAACTATGGCACCCAGCTTATTCCAAGATGCTTCGTAAGCAGCGGCAGGAAGCTCCCGGATGCTATCGCAATTGGGGTACTGCTTCGGCAGATCATTGCCATGCTGGACGGATTCGAAGTTCAGCTATCTTCTGGCTCACTCTATTCGTCAAGTCTCCAGGCACGGTCGATATTCGAGACGTCGCTGCTCGCCGAATGGCTCCTGTCGTCGGACACAGAAAAGAAAGCACACTACTACTATGTGGCAAATCTTCGACGAGACCGAATCTGGGCGCTGCGGACCGTGGATGGCACACCAGAGAGAGATTACTTCCTCACGGTCATGAAGGGCTTCGGCCTCAATCGCAACCTCGACAGTGAAGAGGCACGTTCTGAGGGCCGGAGGGCACTGGACGAGGTCAATGACATCCTGTCACTCCCAGAGTTCAAGTCGATCGATGCCGAGTTTGAGAAACAGAGAAGGCCCCCCAAGTTCATCGAGCCGTTCTGGTATAAGGCCTATGGCGTTCCGAGCATACGGTCTATCGCAGAGGGCGTTGGCAAGCTCCATGAATATGAGCACTACTACACCTTGCTATCACAGGCAACGCACGCCGGAAGCTACAAGAGCCACCTTTCGTTTGCAGACGGATCAATGAGATTCGAGCCGGTGCGGTCGTTCGAGAATCTCAACGAGTTGTGTTCCCTGACAGGGAGCGTCGTTATCAGAACATTCAAGCTCTACTTAGACGTGTACCGCGGCGGTGAGCCTGCCTTCGTCAAGAAGTATGCCCAGGATTGGCGACCTGTCTTCATGAACATTCCGAAAGTAACATACACAGATGCAGGGGGTGGGCCGAACATATAGAATCACTGGCCTGGTCAGGATTCGGCTGGCGGAGGGGTGGCGCGGAGCGGGGGACCCCCGACGGGCGGACCGAAGGGAGCACGACGGGGGTGCGCAGCGACAGGACCCCGGAGCCGCACGGTCACGACGGACTGAAAAAGAAACCGGGGGAGATCCGAATCGGACCTCCCCCGGCCACAATCGCAATCAGGACGCGCCTGCGCCCTGACCTTCGGACTGCTATGACCCGCTCGCCGGCGCCTTCCCGTGCCCGCGCTTCTGCGGTGTGTGCTTCGCCGCCGACGGGGCCTTGGCCTTGGCCGCCTTCTCCGACTTGGGCTTCTCGGCCTTGGCCTTCTCGCCCTTCGGCGCGGTCTTCTTCGCCCCGCCCTTCTTCGCCGGCTTCTCCGGCGCGGCGGCCTTCGGGCGGTCGACGAACTCGATGAGCGCCTTCGTCGCGTTGTCGCCCGGACGCTGCCCGAGCTTGAGGATGCGCGTGTAGCCGCCCGGGCGCGTCTCGCTCCAGAGCGCCACCTCGCTGAAGAGCTTCTTCACAACGTCGTTGCTCCGGATGGTCGCGGCGGCGCGCCGGCGTGCCGCCAGATCGCCGCGCTTGCCGAGCGTCACCATCCGGTCGGCGACGCGGCGCAGCTCCTTGGCCTTCTCGAGCGTCGTGGTGATGCGGCCCTTGTCGATGAGGGAAGTCACCAGGTTGCGCAGCAGGGCGTCGCGGTGACTCGACGTGCGCCCGAGCGGTCGCTTCTCTTTGCGGTGTCGCATGGTCTGTTCAGCTCCTTCGCGAGGTGGCCGGGACCGCTACTCGGCGTCCCCTTCGTCCTTGTCGCCGCGGGGCTCGAGGTCCTCGGGCTTCATGCCAAGGCGCAGCCCCATCTGGGCGAGGACGTCCTTGATCTCGTTGAGGGACTTGCGGCCGAAGTTCTTGGTCTTGAGCATCTCGTTCTCGCTCTTGAGCACGAGGTCCCGGATGGTCTTGAGCTCGACGTTCTTCAGGCAGTTGGCCGCGCGCACCGACAGCTCCAGCTCGTTGACGCTGCGGTCGAGGTTGCGCAGCGCCTCGGCGCTGATGCTCTCGCCGATGCGGGTCTCGGCGATCGACTCCTCCTCGTCGCCGACGAAGATCGCGAGGTGGTCGCGCAGGATGCGGCCCGCGTGCGCGAGCGCCTCCTCCGGGCCGACGCCGCCGCTCGTCCAGACCTCGATGACCAGCCGGTCGTAGTCCGTGGCCTGCCCGACGCGGGCGTTCTCGACGCGGTAGTTCACGCGCTCGATCGGCGAGAAGAAGGCGTCGACCACGATCAGGCCGAGCGGCTGCCCCTCCTCCTTGTTGCGCTCGGCCGTCGAGAAGCCGCGGCCGGGCTTGACCGTCATCTCGACCTGGAGCTTGCCGTCGGCGTTCAGCGTCGCCAGGTGCAGATCCGGGTTGAGCACGTCGACGTGCGGGTCGGTCTGGATGTCGCCGGCCTTGACCTCGCCCGGGCCTTCCGCCTCGATGCGGATCGTGCGCGGCTCGACGCCGTGCAGCCGCACGCGCAGCTGCTTGATGTTGAGGACGAACTCGGCGATGTCCTCCTTCATCCCCGGGAGCGTCGCGAACTCGTGCGTCACGCCCTCGATGCGCAGCGCGGTCACGGCGGCCCCCTCGATCGAGGAGAGCAGCACGCGCCGGAGGCTGTTGCCGATGGTCGTGCCGAACCCGCGCTCGAAGGGCTCGGCGGTGAACTTGCCGTACGTGGCGGTCAGGGTCTCGGAATCGACCTCGAGCCGCTTGGGCTTCTGGAACACGCCTTTTTCCATCTCGTGTGGCTCCTTGCCGGGGTGCGCCGCTTACTTGGAGTAGAGCTCGACGATGAGCTGCTCCTTCACGGGCAGCTGGACTTCGTCGCGGCTCGGCAGGCCGATGACGCGGCCGACGAGCTTCTCGCGGTCGAACTCGATCCAGGAGGGCAGGCCGCGGTGCTGCGCGACCTCCACCGACTCCTTCATCGCGGTGAGCCGCTTGTGGTTCGCCACCGGCTCGACGCGGTCGTCCTTGCGCACGAGGTACGAGGGGATGTTCACGGACTTGCCGTTGACCAGCAGCGTCCCGTGCAGCACGAGCTGGCGCGCCTCGCGCCGCGACGGCGCGTAGCCGCAGCGGTAGGCCACGTTGTCGAGCCGCCGCTCCAGCGACTGGATGAGCACCTCGCCGGTGATCCCGCGGGCGGCCGCGGCCTTGATGAAGTAGTTGCGGAACTGCGTCTCCTGCAGCCCGTACATGTGCTTGACCTTCTGCTTCTCGCGCAGGCGCAGGCCGTAGTCCGAGACCTTGCGCTGGCGCTGGCCGTGCTGGCCGGGCGCGTAGCCGCGGCGCTCGATCGCGCACTTGGTGCCGTAGCAGCGCTCGCCCTTCAGGAACAGCTTCATGCCCTCGCGGCGGCACAGCCGGCAGACCGCACCCCGATACCTCGCCATCTTCTCGCCTCCTCCCTCAGTCCCGATCCCGCTTCGCTCCCGCCCCGTGCCCGGCGTGCATCAGACGCGCCGGCGCTTCGGGGGACGGCAGCCGTTGTGCGGGATGGGGGTGACGTCCTTGATGATGCTGATCTGCAGGCCCGCCGCCTGGAGCGAGCGGATGGCCGCCTCGCGGCCCGAGCCGGGGCCCTTGACGTAGACCTCGACGCGGCGCACGCCGTGCTCCTTGGCCTTGCGGGCGGTGTCCTCGCCGGCAACCTGGGCCGCGAACGGCGTGCCCTTGCGCGAGCCCTTGAACCCCATCGAGCCCGCGCTCGACCAGGAGACGACCCGGCCCTCGAGGTCCGTGATCGTGATGATCGTGTTGTTGAACGTCGACTGGACGTGGGCCACCCCCGTCGGGACGTTCTTCTTCTCCTTCTTCTTGCGCGTGCTCTTGCGGACCCTTTCCTTCGACATCGTCGCCTCTCTCTCGCTCTCTTCTCAGGCCGCCCCGCGCCCTAGGCCTTGGCCGGCGCGGCGGTCTTCTTGGGCCGGATGATCGCCCGCTTCTTCCCGCGGCGGGTCCGGGCGTTCGTGTGCGTGCGCTGCCCGCGCACCGGGAGGTTGCGCCGGTGGCGCAGCCCGCGGTAGCTGCCGATGTCCATCAGCCGCTTGATGTTGAGGGAGACTTCCTTGCGCAGCTCGCCCTCGACCCGGTGGTTCTGGTCGATGACGAGGCGGACGCGGCTGACCTGGTCCTCGGTGAGGTCCTTCACCCGGATGTCAGGGTTGACGTTCGCCGTCGCCAGGATGCGGTTGGCGGTCGCCCGCCCGATCCCGAAGATGTACGTCAGCGCGATCTCCACGCGCTTCTCCCGAGGCAGATCCACTCCCGCGATACGAGCCACCGTCCCTGTCCTCCTTGCCGCCGCCGCGCCCTAGCCCTGGCGCTGCTTGTGCTTGGGGTTGTCGCAGATCACCCGCACCGTGCCCTTGCGGCGGACGACCTTGCACTTGTCGCAAATCTTCTTCACCGACGACCGGACCTTCATGACCCTCGCCTCCTTCGCGGCGTCTAGTACGCTACTTGTACCGGAACACGATCCGGCCGCGGTTCAGATCGTACGGCGAGAGCTCCAGCTTGACCTTGTCGCCGGGGAGGATGCGGATGTAGTGCATCCGCATCTTCCCGGAGATGTAGGCCAGGATCCGGTGCCCCCCCTCGAGCTCCACCCGGAACATCGCGTTCGGGAGCGGCTCGACGATGGTCCCCTCGACCTCGATCGGCTCTTCCTTGCCCATGCCCTTACCTCTCTCCTACGCCCGTGCGGGAAGGGTCAGCACGTCCGGCCCCTCCTCGCGGATGGCGACCGTGTGCTCAAAGTGCGCCGACAGCCGCCGGTCGGCCGTGACCACCGTCCAGCCGTCGGCGAGCACCTCGACCCCCGCGCCTCCGGCATTGATCATCGGCTCGATGGCCAGCACCATTCCCGCCTGCAGCCGCGGACCGCTCCCCGGCCTGCCGTAGTTCGGCACCTGCGGGTCCTCGTGCATCGCCCGCCCGATGCCGTGCCCGACGTAGTCGCGCACGACGCCGTAGCCCGCCTCCTCGGCGCAGCTCTGGATCGCCCAGGAGATGTCGTGGAGGCGGTTGCCCGGCCGCGCCTGTTCCAGGCCGCGCGCCAGCGCCTCCTCGGTGACCCGCAGCAGCCGCTCGGCCTCCGGCGCGATGCGCCCCACGGGAAGCGTCACGGCCGCGTCGCCGAAGTAGCCCTCGAACTCCGCGCCGACGTCGATGCTCAGGATGTCCCCCTCCGCGAGGCGGCGCTCCGACGGGATGCCGTGCACCACGACCTCGTTCGGCGAGGCGCAGATGCTGGCCGGATAGCCGCGGTAGCCCTTGAAGGCCGGCCGCATCCCGCGGGCGCGCAGCGTGCTCTCGGCGTAGCGGTCGAGTTCGCGCGTGGTGACGCCCGGGCGCACCAGCTCGCGCAGGCCCGCCAGGGTCTGCGCCACCGCCAGCCCCGCCTCGCGCATGCGCTCGATCTCCTCCGCCGTCTTGATCTGGATCATCTACTTCTTCAGGAAGCCCTTGTAGTGGCGGGTGAGCAGGTGCGACTCGATCTGCGTCACCGTGTCGCGCGCCGTCACGACCGCGATCATCAGCGAGGTTCCGCCGAAGTAGTACGGCACGTTCATCTTCGAGATCAGGATGTCCGGCAGCACGCAGATGGCCGCGACGTAGACCGCGCCGCCGAGGGTGATGCGCGTGACCACCCGGTCGATGTACTCCGCCGTCTTCTTGCCGGGGCGCACCCCGGGGATGAAGCCGCCGTACTTCTTGAGGTTCTCCGCGAGGTCCTCGGGGTTGAAGACGACCGCCGTGTAGAAGTAGCAGAAGAAGAGGATGAAGAAGACGAACAGCGTCTCGTAGAGGACGGTCCCCGGCGAGAGGTACTCCGAGATCCGCTTGAGGAAGTCGACGTTCGCGAACTGGAGGATCGTCGCCGGGAACATGATGATCGCCGAGGCGAAGATCGGCGGGATGACCCCCGAGGTGTTGATCTTGAGCGGGATGTACGTGCTCTGCCCGCCGACCATCTTGCGCCCGACCACGCGCCGCGCGTACTGGACCGGGATCTTGCGCTGGCCGCTCTCGGCGAAGACGATGAAGGCGACGACCGCGACCATGAGCACGATCAGCGCCAGGACCAGCACGAGCGAGATGTTGCCCGACTTGTAGAGCGTGAAGGTGTTGACGATGGCCGCCGGCATGCGCACGACGATCCCGGCGAAGATGATGAGCGAAATGCCGTTGCCGATGCCGCGCTCGGTGATCTGCTCGCCGAGCCACATGATGAAGGCCGTGCCCGAGGTCAGCGTGAGGATCGTCAGCAGCCGGAAGGCCAGGCCCGGGTGCGGCACGATGGCGGCGCCGTCGGGCGCCTGCATGCTCTCGAGGCCGATCGAGATGCCCAGCGCCTGGATGATGCCGATGACGATGGTCCCGTAGCGGGTGTACTGGGTCAGCTTCTTGCGGCCGGCCTCCCCCTCCTTGGCCAGGCGGGCCAGGTGCGGGATGACGACCTTGAGCAGCTCGAGGATGATGGCCGCGTCGATGTAGGGCATGATCCCGAGGGCGAAGATCGTCAGCCGGCGCAGGGCGCCGCCCGAGAACATGTCGAAGAAGCCCAGGAGGGTCCCCTTCGAGGCCTCGAAGAACGCCTCGAGCGCCGCGAGGTCGATCCCCGGCGTCGGGATGTGGGCGCCGATCCGGTAGACCACGAGCAGGCCGAAGGTGAAGAGAATCCTCCGGCGCAGCTCGGGAATGGCGAAGATGCTCTGGATGATCTGGATCATCGGTGTCCGGCTCCCCCTTGTCTCCCGGGAACGCTAGGCGATGAGCTCGACCGAGCCGCCGGCGGCCTCGATCTTCTTGCGCGCCGCCGCGCTCACGGCGTGGGCGCGCACCTTGAGCGCCGCCGACAGCTCGCCGTCGGCGAGCACCTTCACCGGCGCGTCCCCGCGCCGCACCAGCCGCTTGGCCCGCAGCGCCGCCGGGTCGACCTCGGCGCCGCCCTCGAAGCCCGCGAGCTGGCCGATGTTCACGACCTCGTAGGCCGTGCGGAACGGGTTGTGGAAGCCGCGCTTGGGCAGGCGCCGCTGCAGCGGCATCTGGCCGCCCTCGAAGCCGGGGCGGATGCTGCCGCCCGAGCGCGCGGTCTGCCCCTTGCCGCCGCGGCAGCTGGTCTTGCCGTGGCCGGAGCCCACGCCGCGGCCCACGCGCTTGCAGCGCTTCTTCGCGCCGGGGGCCGGGGCCAGCCGGTGCGCGGCCAGCTCGCCGGCGGGGCCGGCCGGTGTCTTCGTCGACTCGCTCATGCTCTTGACTCCTTCCCCTCGCGTCCTCTCGCGCCGCCGCTAGCGGGCGAGGATCTCCTCGGGCTGCTTGCCGCGCGAGCGCGCGACGTCCTCGGGGCTGCGGATCGCGCGCAGGCCGTCGAAGGTGGCCCGCAGCACGTTGTGCGCGTTGCCGGTCCCGAGGGACTTGGTCAGGACGTCCGAGACGCCCATCGTCTCCATGACGGCGCGCACCGCGCCGCCGGCGATGACGCCGGTGCCCTGCGACGCGGGCTTGAGGATGACGTGGCCGGCCCCGTAGTGCCCGGTCACCGGGTGGGGAATCGTCGTCTGGGCGAGCGGCACGGAGATGAAGCCCTTCTTCGCCTTCTCGACGCCCTTCTTGATCGCCGCCGGCACCTCGTTGGCCTTGCCCATCCCCCAGCCGACCTTGCCCTTGCCGTCGCCGACGACCACCAGCGCGCTGAAGGAGAAGCGCCGGCCGCCCTTGACGACCTTGGCCACCCGGTTGATGGCGACCACCTTCTCCAGGAACTCGGACTCCTCGCCCCCGGCCTGCTTCCGATCAAACGACTCTCTGGCCATCCAAGCCTCCTCGCCGCCCTAGAACTTCAGGCCCTTTTCCCGCGCGGCGTCCGCCAGGGCCTTGACGCGCCCGTGGTAGATGAAGCCGCAGCGGTCAAAGACCACCTGCGCAATCGACTGCTCTCCGGCCTTCTGCGCGATGAGGGCGCCGACCGCCTTCGCGCCGGCCAGACCGGCCCCCTTGAGGCCCTGCTCCTTGAACTCCTTCGAGAGCGAGGAGGCGCTCGCGAGCACCTTCCCGGTCGTGTCGTCCACGATCTGCACGTAGATGTGGCGGTCGCTGCGGAAGATGCACATCCGGGGCCGCTCCGGCCCCCCGCTCACCCGCCTGCGGATCCGCGCGTGGCGCTTCTGGCGCGCCGCCTCGCTGGTCTTCTTCACGTCGCCTCTCCCTGTCGCGGCGCCCTAGGCGCCCGTCTTGCCGACCTTGCGGCGGATCCGCTCGTCGAGGTACTTGATCCCCTTGCCCTTGTAGGGCTCGGGGGGCCGGATGCCGCGGACCTCGGCGGCCACCGTGCCGACGAGACGCCGATCGATGCCCTTGATGACCACCTGGTTCTTGCCGGAGGCGTCGACCTCGATCCCCTTGGGGACCGCGTAGTTCACCGGGTTCGAGTAGCCGACGTTGAGCGTCAGCACGGCGCCCTGCGCCTGCGCGCGGTAGCCGACGCCGACGATCTCGAGCGTCTGCTGGAACCCGCTCGTGACCCCCGTGACCATGTTCGCCGCCAGCGCGCGCACGAGCCCGTGCGCCGCGTCGTCGCCCTTCTCGTCGCGCACCTTGTGGCAGGTGAGCACGCCGTCCTTGACCTCGACCTTGACCGCGGGGTGCACGCGCTCGCGCAGGGTGCCCTTGGGGCCCTTGACCTCGAGCGTGTCGCCCGCGACCTTCACGTCCACCCCCTTCGGGAGGGTGATGATCTTCTTGCCGATTCTCGACATCGCGTTCGCCTCTCTCGTGCCTCGTCCGCTACCAGACGTAGCAGACGACCTCGCCGCCCACGCCAGCGGCCCGGGCCTGGCGGTCGGTCATCACGCCGCGCGGGGTGGAGAGGATCGCCACCCCGACGCCGCCCTGCACGCGCGGGATCTCCTCGACGCCCACGTAGACCCGCCGGCTCGGGCGGCTGACACGCTCGAGGCGGGTGATCACCCGCTTCTCGCGGTCGCCGTACTTCATCGAGATCTTCAGGACGCTGCGCCCCTGGTCGCGCAGGATCCGGTAGTCCTTGAGGTAGCCCTCGTCCTTGAGGATCCGCACGATCTGCTCCTTGAACTTGGAGTGCGGCACCTCGAGCTTCTCGAAGGCCTTCTGGTTCGCGTTGCGGATCCGCGTCAGCAGGTCCGCGATCGGGTCGGTCATCGGCATCGGCTGTCCTCCTCGCGCCCGCGCCTACCAGCTCGCCTTGACGACCCCGGGGATCTCACCCTTGAGGGCCAGGGAACGGAAGCAGATGCGGCACATCTGGAACTTCCGCAGAAACGCCCGCGGCCGCCCGCAGAGGGGGCAGCGGTTGTACTTGCGCGCCGAGAACTTGGGCTTCCGGCGCGCCTTGTTCATGAGGGAGGTCTTCGCCACGTTCGTCCGCTCCTTTTCGCTCGCCTGAAAGCCGCCGTCCTAGTCCCGGAAGGGGAAGCCGAGCCCCTTGAGCAGGGCCCGCCCCTCGTCGTCGGTCGCGGCGGTCGTGGCGACCGAGATGCTCATGCCCTTGACCCGGACGATCTTGTCGTAGTCGATCTCCGGGAAGATGATCTGCTCATCGAGGCCGAGGTTGAAGTTGCCGCGGCCGTCGAAGCCCTTCGAGGAGACGCCGCGGAAGTCGCGCACCCGCGGCAGCGTCAGGCTCACGAGGCGGTCGAAGAACTCGTACATCCGCGCGCCGCGCAGGGTGACCTTGCAGCCGATGGGCATCCCCTCGCGCAGCTTGAAGGCCGCGATCGAGCGGCGGGCCCGCGTCACCACGGGGCGCTGCCCGGAGACCGCCTGCAGCTCCTCGACGTAGGACTCCATGACCTTCGCCTCGCCGGCCGCATCCCCGGCGCCGCGGTTGAGGACCACCTTCACCAGCTTCGGCACCTGCATGACGTTGGTGTAGCCGAACTGCTTCATCAGCGCCGGCATCACCTCGGCCTTGTACTTCTCGTAGAGCCGCGCCGGCGCCACGGGCGCCTTCGGGGCCTTGGCGGCCGCGCCCTCGGCGGGCTTCGCGGCCTTGGCGCCCTTCTCGGCGCCCTTGCCGCCCTTGGCCGCCGGCTTGGCGTCGCCCTTGCCGGCGCCCGCGTCCTTCTTCTTCCCGGTCTCTTTTTCCTTCGCCATGGTCTGGGTTTCTCCGCCCCTTTGTGAGCCTGTCAGCGTCGCGGAGGCGCTCCCTGGAATCGCCCCGTGCCTAGAAGATGTCGCCGCAGCGCGCGCAGGCCCGGCTCTTCTCGCCGCCGACCCCGGTCAGGGCGCGCACGCGCACGGGCTTGCCGCACTTCTTGCAGTACGGCTGCACGTTCGAGAGGTGGATCGGCCCCTCCTTCTCGATGATGCCGCCCTGGCGGTGCTTCTGCGAGGGCTTCGTGTGCCGCTTGATGAAGTTCACCTTCTCGACGATGACGCGCCCCTCCGCCGGCAGAACCTTGAGCACGCGCCCGCGCTTGCCCTTCTCCTTGCCGGCGATGACCGCCACCGTGTCGTTGATCTTGATCGCCATGTCCGTCGTGCCCCCGCTGTCCCGCGCGCCGCCGCCCTAGAGGACTTCCGGCGCGAGGGAGATGATCTTCATGTAGCCGCGGCTGCGCAGCTCGCGGGCCACCGGCCCGAAGATGCGGCTGCCGAGGGGCTCGCCCTGCGCGTTGATCACGACCGCCGCGTTGCGGTCGAAGCGGATGTAGGAGCCGTCCGGCCGCGCGTGGTTGCCGACGACGCGCACCACCACCGCCTTGAGCACCGAGCCCTTCTTGATCGCGCCGCCCGGGAGCGACTCCTTGACCGAGACGACGATCGTGTCGCCGAGCTCGGCGTAGCGCCGCTTGGAGCCCCCGAGGACCTTGATGCACTGCACCTTGCGGGCGCCGGAGTTGTCGGCCACCTCGAGCATGGTCTGCACCTGAATCATCGCTGCTTGCCTCCCCCGCCCCGACGCGCGCTACTTCGTCTTCTCGATGACCTGGTGGAGGCGCCAGTTCTTGCGCTTGCTCAGCGGGCGCGTCTCGATGATCCGCACCTTGTCCCCCACCTGGAGCTGATTCTTCTCGTCGTGGACGAGGTACTTCGCCGAGCGCAGCACGTAGCGCTTGAACTTCGGGTGCTGCTGCCGCCGTTCCACCTTGACCACCGCCGTCTTGTCCATCTCGGTGCCGACGACGAGCCCGACGCGCGTCTTGCGCCGGCCCCGCTCCGCGGCCGTCTTCGCCTTCTCTTCCACGCCCCTACCCCGCCTTTCCCGCCGGCTTCGCCGCGGCTGCGGCCTGCTCGTGCTGCACGGTGAGCACCCGCGCCAGCTCGCGGCGCAGCGTGCGCATGCGCACCGGGTTCTCGAGCTGCCCGGTGGCGTGCTGGAAGCGCAGCTTGAAGAGTTCCTCGCGGATCTCGCCGGCCCGCTTGTCGAGCTCGGCGCCCGCCATCTCCCTGATCGTGCCCGCCTTGACCGTCTTCACGACTACTTCCTCCGTGCCACGATGCGGGTCGGGAACCCGAACTTGTGCCGCGCCAGGCGCAGGGCCTCCGTGGCCGTCGCGGCGTCCACGCCGTCGACCTCGTAGAGGATGCGCCCGGGCTTGATCACGCAGACCCAGCCGTCCGGCGCCCCCTTGCCCTTGCCCATGCGGGTCTCGGCCGGCTTGTGCGTCACCGGCTTGTCGGGGAAGACCCGGATCCAGACCTTGCCGCCGCGCTTGATGAAGCGGGTGATCGCCACGCGGCCGGCCTCGATCTGACGGTTCGTCATCCAGGCCGCGCCCGTGGACTGCAGGCCCCAGGCGCCGAACGCGACCTCGGCCCCGCGCGTCGCCTGGCCGGCGCGGCGCCCCTTCATCATCTTGCGGTACTTGACCCTCTTTGGGCTGAGCATGGCGTCCCCGTCCTTTTCCCTACGCCTTGGCGGCCGCGGCGCGCGCCTCGGCCCCGAGGAGGTCCTTCATCCCCCGGAAGACCCAGACCTTCACGCCGATGACCCCGTACGTCGTCTTGGCCTCGGCCAGGCCGTACTCGATGTCGGCCCGCAGCGTGTGCAGTGGCACCCGCCCTTCGCGGTACCACTCGCTGCGCGCGATCTCGTGCCCGGCGAGACGGCCCGCGGCCATGACCTTGATCCCCTCGGCGCCGAAGCGCATGGCCGAGAGGACCGAGCGCTTCATCGCGCGGCGGAACGAGACGCGCCGCTCGAGCTGCAGCGCGATGTTCTCGGCCACGAGTTGCGCGTCGATCTCCGGCTTGCGCACCTCGAGGATGTTGATGAAGACCTCCTTGCCGGTCAGGTCCTGGAGGCTCTTCATGAGCTTGTCGATCTCGGCGCCCTTCTTGCCGATGATGATCCCCGGGCGCGCGGTGTGGATGTTGATGCGCAGGCGCTTGGCGGCGCGCTCGATGTCCACGCGGGAGACGCCGGCGTGGGACAGCGTCTTCTTGATGAACGCGCGCACGCGGATGTCCTCGTGGAGCTGGTCCGCGTAGCCCTTGCCGGCGAACCAGCGCGAGCTCCAGGTGTTGACGATGCCGAGCCGCAGCCCGACGGGATTGACTTTCTGACCCACTGCCTGCTCCCCCCTCTCCCGCTAGATGCCGTCGCGCAGGACGACCGTGACGTGGCTCGTCCGCTTCCAGATCTTCGCCGCCCGCCCCTGCGCGCGCGGGCGGAACCGCTTGATCATCGGACCGCCGTCCACGAGCACCGCGGCGACGCGGAACTCCTCGGCGTGGTCGGCCTTGAGGTTGTGCTCGGCGTTGGCCACGGCCGACTTGAGCACCTTGCGCACGACCCGGGCCGCGGCCTTGGGCGTGTAGTCCAGCGTCGCCAGCGCCTCGGCGACGCGCTTGCCGCGGATCGTGTCCGCGACGAGGCGCACCTTCTGCGGCGACATCCTGATGTAGCGCGCGATTGCCTTCGTTTCCATCGCTCCTCGTCCCCCTCCGGCGGGCGAATGCCGCCTACTTGCCCGCGGCGGGCGGCGCCGCCGGCGCGGGCGCGGCCGCCTTCTCGGCCTTCGTCCCGTGGCCGCGGAAGGTCCGCGTCGGGGAGAACTCGCCGAGCCGGTGCCCGACCATGTTCTCGGTCAGGTAGACCGGGATGAACTTCTTCCCGTTGTGCACCGCGACGGTGTGGCCGACGAACTCGGGCGCGATCACCGAGCGGCGCGACCAGGTCTTGACGACCTTCTTCTCGCCGGCGCGGTTGAGCGCCTCGATCTTGTCCAGCAGGTGCTGGTCGATGAACGGTCCCTTGCGCGACGAACGACCCATGGCTCCTCCGCTCCCCTACTTCGCGTTCCGGCGCTTGACGATGAACTTGTCGGACGGCTTGCGGCCGCGGGTCTTGGCGCCCTTGGTCGGCTTGCCCCAGGGGGTCACCGGGTGGCGCCCGCCGGAGGTCTTGCCCTCGCCGCCGCCGTGCGGGTGGTCGACGGGGTTCATCGCCACGCCGCGCACGTGCGGCCGGCGCCCGCGCCAGCGCGTGCGCCCGGCCTTGCCGAGGAAGACGTTCTCCTGCTCGAGGTTCCCGACCTGCCCGATCGTGGCGCGGCAGACCACCGGGACCATCCGCACCTCGCCCGAGGGCAGCTTGACCTGCGCGTAGTCGCCCTCGCGCGCCACCAGCTGCGCCAGCGTCCCGGCGCTGCGCACGAGCCGCCCGCCCTGGCCGGGCCGCAGCTCGATGTTGTGGATCACCGTGCCGAGCGGGATGTTCTTCAGCGGCAGCGTGTTGCCGACCTTGATGTCCGAGCCGCTGCCCGCGACGATCGTGTCGCCGACGGCGAGCTTGTCCGGCGCCAGCACGTAGGCCTTCGCGCCGTCGCGGTAGCTCACGAGCGCGATGCGCGCCGTGCGGTTCGGGTCGTACTCGAGGGTCACGACCTTGCCCGGCACGCCGGCCTTGTCGCGGTTGAAGTCGATGACCCGGTACTTGCGCCGGTGCCCGCCGCCGCGGTGGTAGGCGGTGACCTTGCCGCGGCTGTTGCGGCCGCCGCTCTTCTTGAGCTTCTCCGTCAGGGCGCGGTGCGGCCGGGCGGCGGTGAGCTCCTCGTTGCCGAGGTCCGTCCGGAACCGGATGCCCGGGGAGGTCGGGCGGTACTTCTTGATGGCCATTATGACACCCCTTCGATGATCTCGATCTTCTCGCCGGGCTTGAGCGTGACGATCGCCTTCTTCCAGTCGGAGCGCCGGCCGACGTTCTTCCCGAGGCGCTTCTCCTTGCCGGCCACGTTCACGACGTTGACCGCCGCGACCTTGGCCTTGAAGACCTTCTCGACCGCGGCCTTGATGTCGCTCTTGGTCGCGTCGCGGTCCACCCGGAAGGCGACCTGGTTGTGCCGCTCCTTCAGGTCGTGGCACTTCTCCGTGAGCAGCGGCACGCGGATGATGTCGTGCGGGTCCTTCACTTTGCCCATAGCTCCTCCATCGCGGCGAGGGCCGCGCGCGTCAGCACCAGGTGGCGGTAGCCCACGAGGTCGTTGAGGGCGAAGCCGCCGGGGCGCGCCACCTTGACGTCGGGGAGGTTGCGGCCGGCCCGCAGCAGCGTGTCGCCGGCGGCCGCGTGCACGAGCAGCGCCCCGCCGTCGCGCCAGCCGGTGGTGCCGAGCCAGAGCGCGAGCGCCTTGGTCTTGCCGTTGGTCTC
>DATDCY010000133.1 GCA_036524115.1 bacterium
GGCTGCGGTCGACCTCGCGGTCGCCGGGCCGCGCCGCGAGACGATCCGGAGCGCGGAGGCGCGCGTCGAGGCGGCGCGCGGCTCGTTGGCGGCGGCCGAGTCGCTCCTGGCGCAGGCGCGGGTCGCCGCCCCCGGCGACGGCCGCGTCAGCCTGCGCAACGCCGAGCCGGGCGAGGTGGTGACGCCGGGCTTCCCGATCCTGCGGATCGCCGAGCTCGGCCGCGTCTGGCTGCGGGTCTACGTCCCGGAGACGCGCATCGGCCTCGTCAAGCCCGGCCAGCGCGCGGCGGTGAGCGTCGACGCTTTCCCCGGGCGGTCCTTCCCCGGGGTCGTGGCGGAGATCGCCGAGAAGCCGGAGTTCACGCCGAAGAACGTCCAGACCCGCGAGGAGCGGGTGAAGCTCGTCTTCGGCGTGAAGGTGGAGATCGAGAACCCGGGCGGGGAGCTCAAGCCCGGGATGCCGGCGGACGCGGTGATCACGGTGAGATGACCCGGGCGGTCCCCCCTGCGGCACCGGGGGGATCGAGGGGGTTTGCGAGACATGCCCGAACCCGTCATCGTCGCCCGCGGCCTGCGCAAGCGCTTCGGCGCCACGCCCGCCGTCGATGGGCTCGACCTCGAAGTCGCGGCCGGCGAGATCTTCGGCCTCGTCGGCCCGGACGGCGCGGGGAAGACGACCGCGATCCGCATGCTCTGCGGCATCCTCGACGCCGACGGCGGCGAGGTCGCGGTCGCCGGCGTGGACGTGCGGCGGGAACCCGAGCGGGTCAAGGGGCGCATCGGCTACATGTCGCAGCGCTTCTCGCTGTACGGGGACCTGACGGTCGCGGAGAACCTGCGCTTCTTCGCCGGCCTCTTCCGCGTCCCGCGCGGCGAACGCGGGCGGCGCGAGGAGGAGCTCTACGCCTTCTCGCGGCTCGGCCCCTACCGCGACCGCCTCGCCCAGAACCTCTCCGGCGGCATGAAGCAGAAGCTCGCGCTGGCCTGCACCCTCGTCCACCGGCCCGAGGTGCTGCTGCTCGACGAGCCGACGACGGGGGTGGATCCGGTCTCCCGCCGCGACTTCTGGTCGATCCTCTACGGACTGCACCGGGACGGCGCGACGATCCTGGTCAGCACGCCGTACATGGACGAGGCGGAGCGCTGCGGGCGCGTCGCGCTCATGGAGGGCGGGCGCATCCGCCTCTGCGACACGCCGGAGGGGGTGCGCGGGCGCATGCGCGGCGAGGTCATCGAGGTCACCGCGCGGCCGCAGCGGCTCGCGCGCAAGGCGCTCGCCGGGCTCCCGGGGGTGCTGGGCATCGAGGTCTTCGGCGACCGGCTCCACGTCTGGGCCGAGCGTGCCGCGCCCGTCGAGGAGGCGCTCTGCGCACACCTGGCGGCGCAGGGCGTGGAGCTCTGCGCGCACCGCCGTGTCGAGCCCGGCCTCGAGGACGTCTTCGTGTCGCTGCTGTCCCCGGCCGGGTCCGGGCCCGGGAACGGCTCATGAGCGCCGGGAGCGTCGCACCCGCGGTCGCGGTCGAGGGCCTCACCAAGCGCTTCGGGTCCTTCACCGCCGTCGACGCCATCACCTTCTCCGTGCCGCGCGGCGAGATCTTCGGCTTCCTCGGCCCGAACGGCGCCGGCAAGTCGACGACGATCCGGATGCTCTGCGGGATCCTCGCGCCGAGCGGCGGGACAGGCACGGTCGCCGGCTTCGACATCGCGCGCGAGCCCGAGCGCATCAAGGCCGTCATCGGCTACATGAGCCAGCGCTTCTCGCTCTACGACGACCTCACCGTCGACGAGAACATCGCCTTCTTCGGCGGGGTCTACGGCGTCGAAGGGGAGCGGCTCGCGGCGCGCCGCGCCTGGATCCTGCGCATGGCCGGCCTCGGCGGGCGCTCCGGGAGCCTCACCCGGGAGCTCTCGGTCGGCTGGAAGCAGCGCCTCGCCCTCGGGTGCGCCGTGGTGCACGAGCCGGAGATCCTTTTCCTCGACGAGCCGACGTCCGGGGTCGACCCGCTCTCGCGCCGCGCCTTCTGGGAGCTGATCGCCTCGGTCGCGGAGGGCGGGGTCACCGTCTTCGTGACGACGCACTACATGGACGAGGCGGAGCACTGCGACCGCCTCGGGCTGGTCTTCGGCGGGCGCCTCGCCGCGCTCGGGACCCCCGCGGAGCTCAAGGAGCGTTATTCGCCGGCCACGGTCTACGAGGTCAGGGCCGTGCCGCTGATGCGCGCCCTCGACCGGCTCGTCTCCCAGCCGGGCGTGGTCGAGGCGGTGGTGCACGGGACGGCGCTGCGCGTCACGGTCGCCCCGGGGGCGGGGGAGGCCGAGATCGCCGCCGCCCTTGCCGCATCCGGCGTCACGGCGCAGCGCATCGAGGGCGTGCACCCGACGCTCGAGGACGTCTTCGTCGCCGTCGTCGGGGAGGCGGGCGGCGACGCCGCCGCGCCCGCCCGGTAGCCGCCGATGCTGCAGCAGGTGGCGCTCCTGGCGTGGAAGGAGGCGCTGCAGCTGCGCCGCGACTGGCGCACGCTCGCCGTCATCATCGTGCTGCCGGTGCTCATGCTCGTGCTCTACGGCTACGCGATCAACTTCGATTTGCGCCACGTCGCCCTCGGCGTCCAGGACGAGGACCGGACCGCGGACGCGCGCCGGCTCGTCGACGCCTTCCGGCGCGGCGAGAGCTTCGAGGTCGTCGCCTGGCCGGGGTCCCAGGCCGAGGCCACGCGGCTGCTCGACGCGGGCGAGGTACGGGCGGTGCTCGTCATTCCGCGCGGCTACGCGGAGGACCTCGCCGCCGGCCGCACCGCGATCGTGCAGCTGCTGGTCGACGGCGCCGACTCCACGAGCGCCACGACGAGCATCGGCTACGCCGGGGCGATCGTGCGCGAGCACTCCGGCGCGGTCACCGTCGAGGCGCTGCGCCGGCGGGGCGTGAGCGTCCGGGACGGCTTCCCGCCGCTGGAGGCGCGGGTGCGCTTCTGGTACAACCCCGAGCAGAAGAGCGTCAACTACATCGTCCCCGGCCTGATCGCGGTGATCCTGATGATGGTCTCGACGCTCCTGACGGCGCTCACCGTGGTCCGCGAGCGCGAGCGCGGCACCATCGAGCAGCTCGTCGTCTCCCCGCTCCGTCCCGCCGAGCTCATCGTCGGCAAGCTCGTCCCCTACGCCGCGATCGCCTTCGTCGACGTGCTGCTCGTCATGGGCGCCGGCCGGCTGCTCTTCGGGGTGCGCGTGGCCGGCAGCATCCCGCTGCTGCTCGCCCTCTCGGCGCTGTACCTCGTCGCGGCGCTCGGCATCGGCCTGCTGATCTCCGTCGTCTCGCCGACGCAGCAGACCGCGATGACTGCCGGCATCCTCGCCTCCCAGCTGCCGACGATCCTGCTCTCGGGCTTCATCTTCCCGGTGCGCGCGATGCCGGAGGTGGTCCAGTGGCTGACGAACCTCGTCCCGGCCCGCCACTACCTCGTGATCGTCCGCGGCATCTTCCTCAAGGCCAGCCCGCTCCCGCGCCTCTGGCCCCAGGCGCTGGCGCTGGCCGCGATCGCGGCGGTGACGCTCGCCCTCGCCGCCCTGAAATTCAGGAAGAGACTCTGATGAACTGGCGGCGCGTCCTGCACCTGATGCGCAAGGAGCTGCTCCAGCTCCGGCGCGACCCGCAGATGCTGCGCATCCTCTTCGCCTCGCCGCTCTTCCAGCTCTTCGTCTTCGGCTACGCCGTGACGACCGACGTGCGCCACGTCGCCACCGCGCTGCTCGACCAGGACCGCACCGTGCAGAGCCGGGAGATCGCCGAGCGCTTCCGGCGCTCGGGCTACTTCGACCTCGAGCGGCTGCCTGCGGGCCCCGACGAGGTCGACGCGCTGCTCGACGCCGGGCGCGTGCAGGCCGCCCTCGTCATCCCGCGGGGCTTCGCCGCCGACCTCGCCGCCGACCGCACCGCGCGCGTCCAGGTGCTCGTCGACGGCAGCGACTCGATGACCGCGGGCATGATCGCCGGCTACGTCGGGGGGATCGCCGGCGAGTACTCCTCGCGGGTGGGCGCCGAGCGCCTGGAGCGGCTGCGCGCGCGGGTGCAGCGTGTCCCGGCGGTCGAGGAGCGCACCCGGGTCTGGTACAACCCCGAGCTCAAGAGCGTGCGCTACATGGTGCCGGGGGTGCTCTCGATGACCCTCTTCCTGGTGACGATGCTCATGACCTCGATGGCGATCGTCAAGGAGCGCGAGATCGGTACGCTCGAGCAGCTCGTGGTCACCCCGATCACGGCGCGGGAGCTGATCCTCGGCAAGACGCTGCCCTACATCGGCATCGGCTTCGCGCTGATGCTCCTCATGATGGCGCTGTCGACCTTCTGGTTCCGCGTGCCCGTCGCCGGCTCCGTGCCGCTGCTCTTCGCGCTCTCCCTGGTCTTCATCTTCACGAGCCTCGGGCTGGGGCTCTTCATCTCGACGGTGTCGCACACGCAGCAGCAGGCGATGATGATGACACTCTTCATCATGCTCCCGTCGATCCTGCTCTCGGGGTTCATCTTCCCGATCGCCAACATGCCGCGGGTGATCCAGGTGGTGACGCACGTGATCCCGCTGCGCTACTTCCTCGTGATCGTCCGCGGCATCTTCCTCAAGGGCAACGGGCTCGCGATCCTCTGGCCGCAGGTGGCGGTGCTCCTGGGGTTCGGGGTCGGCATCCTCGGACTCTCCGCCCTCCGCTTCCGGAAGCGATTGGGTTGACCCGTGCATCGACCGGGGCGCTCCCGGGCGCTCCGGGCGCTCCTTCGCTCCCGCGGCGTGTTTGGTGCCGCGCGTCACACACGTGTGAGTTTTGGGGCGAATTCAGGTAGACTGCGCCGCTCAAGGGGACCGGGAGGGGTCACGAAGTATGCAGGTGACGGTCTGGGGCGCGCGCGGGTCAATACCCGTGTCGGGACCGGAGTACGTCCGCTACGGCGGCGACACCACCTGCCTCGAAATCCGCGGTCCGGGCGAGCCCCTCCTTGTCGACGCCGGCACGGGAATCCGGCGGGCCGGAAACCGGCTGCACGCCGAGCGGGCGCGCCGCATCCATCTGCTCTTCACCCACGCGCACTGGGACCATGTCATCGGCTTTCCCTTCTTCCGGCCGTTGTTCACCGCGGGCGTGCGCATCGACGTCTACGGCTGCCTCGAGGCGCAGGTGTCCCTGCGCGAGATGGTCGGCCGGACGATGGAGGCGCCGAACTTCCCGGTGGACCTCGGCGACGTCGCCGCGGAGATCGTGTACCACGAGCCCTGCCGCGAGCGGTTCACCGCCGGCGGCCTCACGGTGACCACGCTGCCGCTGAGCCACCCGAACGGCGGCGTCGGCTACTGCTTCGAGGAGGAGGGACGCCGCCTGGTCTTCCTGACCGACAACGAGCTGGGGCAGGTGCACCCCGGCGGGCTCGTCGCGGAGGAGTACCGGCGGTTCGCGGCCGGGGCCGAGCTGCTGTTGCACGACGGGGAGTTCACCGCCGAGGAGTACCGGCAGACCCGCGGGTGGGGCCACAGCACCTGGAGCGAGGCGCTGGAGTTGGCGCTCTCGGCCGGCGTGCAGCGCTTCGGCCTCTGGCACCACAACATGAACCGCGACGACGAGTCGCTCGAGCGGATCGTCGCCGAGTGCCGCTCGCGCTCGGGCGCGGCGGGCGCGCAGGTCGAGGTCTTCGCCGCCATCCAGGGCCAACGTCTCACCGTCTAGCCGGGCACCGATAACGGCCCATCAGCGCCCGGCAACGCCCCTCGCCCCTTTGGCCGTTCGGCGGGCGCTTCCATGGGGGCTCCGCCCCCTCTGGCGCGGCTGGCGCCGCTGTCACCCCCGAAAGACAGGGGTCCCGACCTCTTTGCATCCGACCCCGTATGGGCGGCCTGCGGGCGCCGTGCGGTGATCCGGGCCCATCTGCGGGGTCATGGCTCCCGTCCGCAGGTCCAATTCCGACAACCGGGCGTGCGATTGACGCGCCGGCCCGAATCGTGCCAACATCCCGCTCCGTTTCTTGGGGCACCGCTGGCATTCACCGGGGGAGGGAGAACACGATGGCTCGCAGGGTGACAGGTTTTCTCGCGGCGGCATTCCTCGCGCTGGCGCTCGGCGCCGGCAGTGCGTCCGCCGAGGCGGCCAAGGCCACGCTCCAGAACGGGGACTGCGTCAAGTGCCACGCGCAGCAGCCGGCCGACATCGACGCCGGCGGCGGCAAGCACAAGACCGAGGTCGGGTGCCAGGATTGCCACGCGGGGCACCGCCCGTCGTCGAAGAACAACATCCCGGCGTGCGGCCAGTGCCACGACGGCGGGGAGCACTACAAGCTGCCCAACTGCCTCGAGTGCCACAAGAACCCGCACACCCCGAAGAACATCACCTTCGACCGCAAGCAGACCGTGCCCTGCCTGACCTGCCACAAGGAGCAGATCAAGCAGCTCAAGGACAACCCGAGCAAGCACACCGCGCTGGCCTGCTCGTTCTGCCACGACGTGCACGGCAAGAAGCCGAACTGCACGCAGTGCCACAAGCCGCACGCCGCGACGATGACCGCGGCGGATTGCTCGGCCTGCCACAAGGCACACCAGCCGAAGAACGTCGTGTACCAGCAGACGGTGCAGAACGCGCTCTGCGGCTCCTGTCACACGCGGCCGGCGTCGCTGATCGCGGCGACGGCGACGAAGCACGCCAAGGTCTCGTGCGTGCAGTGCCACAAGGACAAGCACAAGATGGTGCCGAACTGCAGCCAGTGCCACGAGTCGAAGCACCCGGCGGGGATCATGAAGAAGTTCCCGAACTGCCTGACCTGCCACAACCACCCGCACGACCTGAACAACTTCGCGGCGGCGGCGAAGCCGGCCGCGCCGGCGCCCGCAGCGGCCCCGGCGAAGCAGTAGCGCGCCGCAGCGGATCAGTCGATCGGCCCGCCGGGGGATGCCCCGGCGGGCCGCTTTCGTTTCGCCAGTATCAGCCCCCCGCCACCTCGTCGTAGTCCGCCGGCGTCTCGTCCCACGCGGGCATGAAGACCCAGAGCAGGACGTAGAGCAGGGCACCGAAGCCGAAGCAGATGACGGACAGGGTCAGGACCAGCCGCACCAGCCAGGCCGCGACGCCCAGCCAGTAGGCGATGCCGGCGCACACGCCGCCGATCCATTTCCTGCCCCGGACCTTCCGCAGTTTCCTCTTCATGGTGACGTCCCTCCCTGGGCGGAAGGCGCCGCGAGCCGCAGCGCCTCCGCCTCGATCCGCCCCTGTTCCTCGATCCGCCCGTCCAGCGCCCACTCGGTGACCTGTCGCTGGATTGTGCCGACGCGCGGGCCTGGCGCGAGGCCCGTCAGCTCCATGATCCGGGTGCCGCTGATCACGGGACCAGCGCGGTGGGCGGCGCCGGCGGCGGCCGCATCGCGCTCCGCCTCGGCGAAGAACGCCGCCCGGCGGGCGACCGCTTCCGCATCCCCCCGCGCGGCCCGGTCGCAGAGCGACAGCGCCCGCAGCGTCGGCCAGTGCTCGTGCGTGACCAGCGCCAGGCGCTTCGAGCGCCGCATCTCGTCGAGCTTTGCCGCCCGCCGGTGGTTGTCGATCGCGAAGACGAGCGCTTCCCGCAGTCGCTGCGGCAGGGCGAGCCGCCGGGCGATCCCCTCGGCGAGCGCGGCCCCCGCCGCCTCGTGCCCGTGGTAGGTCGGCCGGCCGTCGACGAGCGCATGCGTGGGCCGCTTGCCGATGTCGTGCAGCAGCACCGCGAGGTTGACGCCGGGATCCGTCGAGGCCGAGGAGCGCACCGCCGCCAGCGTGTGCTCCCAGACGCCGCCCTCGGGGTGCTTGTCGGGAGGATGCTCGAGGCCCTGGAGGTCGGCGACCTCGGGCAGCACGGTCCGCAGCAGCCCGAGGCCGTCGAGCAGCTCGATGCCGCGGGCCAGCGCCGGCCCGCCGGCGGCGGCCATCTTCAGGATCTCGCCGCCGAGGCGCTCGGGGGCGACGCCCGCAAGCCGCGGCGCCATGGCCCGCACCGCCGCCTCCGTCCGCGGCTCGATCGCGAAGTCCAGGCACGCGGCGAAGCGGGCGGCCCGCATCAGCCGCGCCGGGTCCTCCTCGAAGCGCTCCGTCGGCTCGCCGACCGCCCGCACCAGCCGCGCGCGCAGGTCGGCGAGTCCGCCGTGGAAGTCGAGCACGCGCCCCCCGGCGTCGAGCAGCAGCGCGTTGATCGTGAAGTCCCGGTGCGCGGCGTCCTTCCGCAGGAGATCGGCGACGGCCGCGGCGGATCGTGCACCTTCCCCCGGGGGGACCGCCCCCGCGCCTCCCCGGAAGCGCGTGATCTCGAAGACGCGCCCGCCGCGCACGACCACGACCGTCTCGAACTGGCGGGAGCGGCCGACGGCGTGGGTGGTGAACAGCGTCGCCAATTCCTCGAGGGACATGTCGGTCGCGATGTCGGCATCGCTCAGCGCGCGGCCGAGCGCGCCGTCGCGCACCGCGCCGCCGGCGATCACGGCGAGCCGGCCGCGGGCGGCGATGGCCTCGAGGATCCCGAACGCCTCGGCGAGCAGGGGGTCGGAGGCCTTCACGGGCCCATTCTAACAGCACCGGGGGCTGGCCGGGCTTGGCGCGCCGGGCGAGCCGGGGGGGGAGCGCCGCGGCCGCCCGGCGCGGGGGGCGGGGGGCTTCGCCCCCTTGCATTCGGCCCCGAAAGAACCATACTTATCCCTGAGAGTTCCCGAATGACCGGACCACGGTGTCACGCGCTCACGGCGCGCAGCCAGGGCATGGAGGGGACGTCGATGCTGCAGTCAGCCCGCAGGGACAAGATGATCCAGCCGGAGAGACAGGACGTCTACCGCAACCGCACCAAGTACGAGGAGCCGACCGTCTGCAGCGAGTGCGGCGCGGTCTACGAGGGGGGGCGCTGGGCCTGGGGCACCGGGCCGACGGGGGCCGCGCGGGCCGTGTGCCCGGCGTGCCGCCGCATCGCCGGTCGGCTGCCCGCCGGCCGCGTCGAGCTTTCGGGCGATTTCTTCCGCGCCCACCGCGACGAGATCCTCAACCTCGTGCGCAACGCCGAGGCCGCGGAGCGCGACGAGCGGCCGATGGAGCGGATCATGGCGATCGCCGACGGCGGCGGGCACACGCTCGTGACGACGACGGGCATCCACGTGGCGCGGCGGATCGGCGAGTCGCTCGCGCGCTCCTACCAGGGCGCGCTGGATTACCGCTACGGCGACGGCGAGGCCTCGATCCGCGTCGCCTGGGCCCGCTGAGGTGCGGACGTGACCGGGCGCCCGGCGGCCGACGCCGGCAGGAAACCGGCGGCGCAGGACGAGCGGCGGCGCGAGCACCGCGTCGATCTGCGCGTCCCCCTCTCGTTCACCGAGGTCGCCACGCGGCCGCACCCGAACCGGCACGGGGTGACGCTCGACATCAGCCGTGACGGCGTGCGCTTCCGCGCGGAGGAGTTCGTGCGGCCCCGTGCCTTCGTCGCGCTGGAGATGATCCTCCCGGGCGGCCGCACCTACGGCGCGCGCGGCCGCGCCGTGTGGGCGCGCGAGTCGCGCGGCGACGGGCACTGGGAGGTCGGGGCGGAGCTGCTGCGCTCCGGAGGCGACGCCGACGCCGCGCTCGCCGAGATCCTGCGGCTGCACGAGCCGTGAGCGCGCGCGTGGCAAGAAAATCCTTTGCGCGGAGTTTTTCCCTGTGCTATGCTCCGCGCCGAAATTCGGGGGGGTTCCCTCACGGCACCCACACAACCAAAGGAGCGGAGGAACATGGCAAAAGGCAAGGCTGAGGCCCGTCCCACCACGAAGTCCGAGAGCATGGCGTTCATCGCCGAGAAGACCGGCCTGACCCGCAAGCAGGTGGCCGGAGTCTTCGAGGCCCTCACCGGGCTGATGGCTCGCGACCTCAAGAAGTTCGGCATCTACACGCTCCCGGGGCTGGCCAAGGTGAAGGTCGTCAAGAAGCCGGCGACCAAGGCGCGCAAGGGCATCAACCCCTTCACGAAGGAAGAGGTGATGTTCAAGGCGAAGCCCGCCCGCAAGGTCGTCAAGGTCCTCGCCCTCAAGGCGCTGAAGGACATCGTCGCCTAGTTTCTCCGCGCGACGCTGCATGTCGTCGCGATGCCCGGCCGCCGCGCGGCCGGGCATCGTTGTTTCCGGGCCCTGGAAGGAGGCGTCATGAAGTCGACCCGCACCATCGCCCTCGCGCTCCTGCTGTCCGTGTCCGCCCCCGCGCTCGCCGACGAGAAGGCCGACGAGGAGCGGGCGCTCAAGTTCCCGTTCTTCCCTTCGATGCTGATGACCTCGTCGGGCAAGCCGGTGGCCTCCTCGGAGTTCGAGGACCCGTCGATCTGCATGGGCTGCCACCCGGCGCTCTACAAGCAGTGGAACGGCTCCATGCACTCGAGCGCCTTCGTGGACCCTGTCTTCCAGTCGCTCTGGCGCATGGGCATCAAGGAGACGGGGGGCGCGGTCGAGAAGCTCTGCGCGGGCTGCCACAGCGCCATCGGCACGGTCGCGGGGGAGATCACCCTCGGCGCGGACGGGGTCTTTCAGGCCAGCGATGTCGCGAAGAAGGGCGTGCAGTGCGACATCTGCCACACGATCAAGGGCGTGCGCGACCGCGAGACGCCGACGCGGGAGCCGCAGAACGCCTCGATCATCGTGGACCCGGGCGCCGTCAAGCGCGGCCCCTACAAGGACGCGGACTCGCCGTACCACGAGACCGAGTACTCCGAGCTGCACACGAAGAGCGAGTTCTGCGCGAACTGCCACAACGTCTTCCACCCCTCGAACAACTTCCCGATCGAGGACACGTACCGCGAGTGGCGCAGCTCCGTCTACGCGCAGGCCGGCATCCAGTGCCAGGACTGCCACATGATGCCGGTCGAGAAGGCGATCGAGGCGGCGAAGACCCTCGTCAAGCCGGTCAACGCCGGCCAGGCGGCGATGGGCGGCCCCAAGCGCGACCAGGTCTACACGCACGAGTTCGTCGGCGCCAACACGGTGGTCACGGGCCTGCTCGGCGCGCAGCAGCACGCGGCGCTCGCCACCCAGCGGCTGCAGGCGGCGGCGTCGGTCGCGCTGGAGCTGCCGGCCCAGGCCGAGCCGGGGCGGCTCGTCCAGTTCAAGGTCAAGGTGCGCAACGAGACGGCCGGGCACAACCTGCCGACGAGCCTCACCGACGTGCGCCAGGTCTGGATTGATGTCGTGGCGACGGCCGGCGGCGCCGAGGTCTTCCGCAGCGGCGCGCTTGGGGCCGACGGGTCGGTCGACCCCGAGGCGACGATGTTCCACGCGCAGGCGGTCGACAAGGACGATCACCACACGAGCAAGCCCTGGGAGATCGTGCGCTTCGAGTCGAACACGACGATCCCGCCGAAGGGCCTGGCGACGGCGCGCTACGCGTTCGAGCTGCCGCCGGCCGCGAAGGGGCCGCTCGCGGTCAAGGCGACCCTGCGCTACCGCTCGTACGACCAGGGGCTGGCGAACCTGCTGCTTGGGGAGAAGGCGCCGACGATCCCCGTGGTCGACATGGCCGCCGCCAGCGGCGAGATCGCGATCCCCTAGCCTGGCGTGCTCCGGCACGTTCTGCCAGCCTCGGTCGCGAGCGTCATGACGCGTCCTGGCACGGCAGGGACAAAGCCCCGACGAACTGGCTGCCCGGCTCAAGCAGGAGCGGGATTTTGCGTTCCGGCAAGGCAGCGCCGAGCGCGCGCGGAGGCGCACTCCGTGTGCGCCGCACAAGCAGCGCGAGAAGCAACGCCGCCGGGGCGCAAAAGACCCTCCTGATTGAGCCGGGCTACCTTCTCCCGATGAAGTTGCGGGTGAGGGAGAGGTCGCGGACGCGGGCGACCTGCGGCGCCGGCTGGAACCGCCACGGCCGGCGCCGTGCCCGCAGCTCGTAGCTCCCCGGCCCGAGCCGGCGGAAGGTGTAGCGGCCGTTGCCGTCAGTGGACGCCTGGCGCAGCAGCACGCCCGTCGCGTCGTAGAGGCGCACGATAACCCTCGCGATCGGCGCGCCGGCCTCGTCAGTCACCCTCCCGCGGATCACGTAGCTGGTCGCGTCGAAGTCCAGCGAGCGCTGCTCGCCCTCCACGAGGCCGACCCAGCGCTGGGGACGGCGCAGCGGGAAGCCGGTCCCCGTGACCTCCACGGTGTAGTCGCCCGGCGGGAGCTTCTCGAAGGCGTAGGCGCCGGCCGCGTCCGTGGCCGCCTGCCGGCTGCGCGCCCCGCGGAGGGTGACGGCCGCCTCCGGGATCGGCTGGCCCGCCGGGTCGCTCACCCGGCCGCCGATGCTGCCGGGCCGGGTCACCGTGAGCGTCACGGGGACGGCGAGCGGGGCGTTGGGCGCGTCCGCGCTGGTCAGGAGCAGCTGCGCGGCGTGGG